>JAJFGT010000174.1 GCA_021776015.1 Alphaproteobacteria bacterium | reverse complement strand
AACGCCTCTATGACTACATGTCAAAGCTATGGTTTATGCCTTCGACTCCTATACTATCCAATGGCGGAACAGACAGAGGGCTTCCTATTTCTTGCTTCTTAAATGAAACCAACGATTCGCTCGAAGAGATTGTAGATCTATGGAATGAAAATGTAGCATTAGCATCTCTTGGGGGAGGAATTGGTTCATATTGGGGAAATGTACGTTCTATCGGAGAAAAAGTAGGACGTAATGGAAAAACATCAGGAATTGTTCCCTTTATTCATGTAATGGATTCGCTAACTCTTGCCATTTCTCAAGGATCATTAAGACGTGGATCGGCAGCCATTTACCTTCCTATTTGGCATCCTGAAATTGCTGAATTTATTGAGATTCGTCGCCCAACAGGAGGAGATCCTAACCGTAAAGCTCTTAATTTACATCATGGTATTTTGATTCCCAATGCCTTTATGGTCGCTGTTGAGCGCGATGAAGAATGGGCATTACGATCCCCTAAAGACAATTCAATTGTTGATAAGGTTAAGGCACGAGATCTTTGGATTCGAATTCTTACCGCTAGAATTGAAACAGGAGAGCCTTATATTATTTATATTGATCATGTGAATGATAGTATTCCAGATCACCATAAAATGGCTGGTTTGACTGTGAAAACATCAAATCTTTGCTCTGAAATTACTCTTCCTACAGGAAAAGATCATCTTGGAAATGATAGGACAGCTGTCTGTTGTTTAGCCTCTTTAAATTTAGAAAAATTTAATGAATGGCAAGATCATCCTACTCTTGTTGAAGATGTCATGCGCTTTTTGGATAATGTCTTATCAGATTTCATCAATAAAGCCCCAGATTCAATGAAACGCGCTAAATATTCTGCCATGCGGGAACGCTCTGTTGGTTTAGGAATCATGGGACTTCATTCTTTCTTTCAACAAAGAATGATTCCTATAGAATCTGTCATGGCAAAAGTTTGGAATCGTCGCATTTTCCAACAAATCAAACGTCAAGCTGATGACGCCTCTCAATTGCTTGCAAAAGAGCGTGGCGCCTGCCCTGACGCTAAAGACTATGGAATTGAAGAACGCTTTTCGAATAAACTATCTATTGCACCGACAGCTTCTATTTCCATTATATGTGGTGGGGCATCTCCAGGGATCGAGCCTCTTGCTGCCAATGCCTATACGCACAAAACACTTTCAGGGTCATTTCCTGTCAAAAACAAACATCTAGAAGCCTTACTCCAAGAGAGAGGGCACAATACAGAAGATATTTGGTCATCTATCTTTACGAATGAAGGATCGGTCCAACATCTTGATTTCTTAACAGATGAAGAAAAAGATGTCTTTAAAACAGCCTTTGAAATTGATCAAAGATGGTTAATCGAACATGCTGGAGATAGAGCTCCATTTATATGCCAGGCACAATCTTTAAATGTTTTCCTTCCTGCCAATGTTAACAAAAAAGATCTGCACCGTATTCATTGGGAAGCATGGAAAAAAGGCGTAAAATCATTATATTATTGTCGTTCAAAATCTATTCAAAGAGCAGAATCAGATGCGTCTTGGCAACGAACAAAGGGCGTTGTACCAAATCCAGAAAAAACTCTCCAGCCCTCACCTCAACCATCATTAAATGAATCGAATCAATATGATGAGTGCCTATCATGCCAATAATAAGACATTGTACTTATATCATCTTTAGGGTTTGATAAGTGATGGGCCTACTTACTCATGATATTGTAATGATCAGTTTACAGGCATTATCAATATTATTTGTATTTGCTGTTGGGCTTTCTGTATTAGCGATTATTATCTTATTCATCCTAGATATAAGCCAGACAAAAGATGCTGTTCGAAAAAACTACCCTGTTCTCGGACGTTTTCGTTATATTTTTTCAACGTTAGGGGAATTTTTTCGACAATATTTCTTTGCAATGGATCGAGAGGAGATGCCCTTTAACCGTGCGGAACGTGATTGGGTTGGGCGCGCCTCTAAAGATAAAAATAATACTGTAGCTTTCGGATCAACCAAAAGCTTAAATCCACCAGGCACTGTCATTTTTGTAAATTGTCCATTTCCAACTTTAGATGAAGATGCTGTAGATATGCAGCCTTTAGAAATAGGTCCTCATTGCAAATACCCTTATAAGGCTCCTTCTTTTTTTAATATTTCAGGTATGAGCTTTGGAGCTCTTTCAGCTCCTGCTGTCCAAGCATTATCACATGGTGCACGCATGGCTGGATGCTGGATGAACACGGGTGAAGGTGGGCTTTCACCACATCATCTAGAGGGAGGCTGTGACATCGTGATGCAAATCGGAACGGCTAAATACGGAGTCCGTGATGAAGCGGGGAATTTATGTGATAAAAAACTCAAAGAAATTGCTACTCACAAACAAGTGCGTATGTTTGAGCTCAAAATGAGTCAAGGTGCAAAACCTGGGAAAGGTGGTATTTTACCTGCTATCAAAGTTACCTCAGAGATTTCAGAAATACGTGGTATTCTAGAAAATAAAGATTCTATTTCTCCAAATCGTCATCCTGAAATCAACAATGCTGTTGATATGCTGAGTATGATAAACCATATCCGCGATGTAACAGGAAAACCAACTGGCTTTAAAGCTGTCATTGGATCTTTTGAATGGCTTGAATTACTTTGCGAAGAAATTCATAAGCAAGGCATTGAGAGTGCACCTGATTTTATCACAATTGATAGTGGTGATGGAGGAACAGGGGCAGCGCCTATGGCACTCATTGATAATGTAGGACTCACTATCAAAGAATCTCTTCCACTCGTGTCTAATATTATACAAAAACATGGCCTACAGAATCGTATTAGGATCATTTCTTCAGGCAAACTGATTACACCTTCAGATGTTGCATGGGCCATTGCTACAGGCGCTGATTTTGTAGTTTCAGCACGAGGATTTATGTTTTCGTTAGGGTGTATTCAAGCTATGAAATGCAATAAGAACACTTGTCCGACAGGCGTTACAACACACAACAAGCGCCTACAAAAAGGCTTAAATCCAGAAGATAAGGCTGTTAGAGTTGCAAGTTACTGTAAAAATATGATTCATGAAGTCCAAACTATATCTCATTCCTGTGGTGTAAAAAGGCCTAGACTTATGAACCGTCAACATATTCGTATTGTTCAAGGAAATGGACGCTCCCTTCCTATGGATGAAATTTTCCCTGTGCCTAATAACCCACAAGGCACTCGATAACTATCCCCATGATTCACAGGGGGGCATAAAAATAAGCATATCCTTTTTAAGAAAGATCAGTGTAGTTTATTCTGATGAACAACATTGATACAATAGAATATATGCAAGAGGTCAAAACCTCAGAGCCCCCCCAAATTCGTGCCTCAACCGCAGAGACTCGTTTACCCTATAATTTGGAAGCCGAACAGGGATTAATTGGATCTTTGCTTCTGGATAATAGAGTTTTGGAAAGAATCTCAGATATGATTCGTCCAAATCATTTTTATGCAGGAGCTCATGCTCGTATTTACGAAGCTCTTCAAGTTCTAATTGAGCGAGGGCAAGCAGCAACGCCTGTAACACTCAAAGGCTATTTTGAAAAAGATAAGGATTTAGATTCTGTAGGAGGAGTCGATTATCTTGCAGATCTTGTTGGATCAGTTGTCAGTTTAACAAACACAGAAAGCTATGCTCAAACAATTTATGATCTTTATTTACGCCGTGAACTTATAGGTGTCGGCAGTGATATCATTGATGATGCCCGTGGTTTTGCAATTGAACAAGAAACAACGGACACTATTGAAAAAGCTGAAGCCAGCCTTTTTAAATTGGCAGAAAGTGGTGAGTCTAAAGGAGGATTTGTAACTCTTAAAGATTCTATCGCAACAGCTATAGAAGTTGCTGAAAAAGCCTATAATACACAAGGTCACGTGACAGGAGCTACAACGGGACTCGTTGATATTGATAAAAAACTAGGAGGACTTCACCCATCTGATTTATTGATCTTGGCGGCACGTCCCTCTATGGGGAAGACAGCGTTGGCTGTTAATATTGCTTTTAATGCCGCAAAAGCTTATGCCCAATCGGGTGGAACTGAAGGGGCCGTTACAGCATTTTTCTCATTAGAAATGTCACATGATCAGTTAACAAGCCGTATTTTGGCTGACCAAGCAGAAATCTCAGGAGATCACATCCGAAAAGGACAACTTACACAAGATCAATTCAAAGATTTTGCTCAAGCTGCCCATGCTTTAAGCCAAGTTCCGCTTTATATTGATGATACGCCTGCCCTTTCTATTTCAGCTGTACGAACACGCTCACGACGCTTGAAACGACAACATGGATTAGGACTCATTGTTATTGATTACCTTCAACTCCTCAGAGGAACAGGAAGTAAGCAATCTGAAAGTAACCGTGTCAATGAAGTTTCTGAGATCACACGAGGCCTAAAAGCTCTTGCCAAAGAACTAGATGTTCCGGTCCTTGCCCTTTCTCAGCTTTCTCGTGGTGTAGAATCTAGAGATGATAAACGCCCCATGCTTTCTGATTTAAGAGAATCCGGCTCTATTGAACAAGATTCTGATGCTGTCATGTTTATCTATCGAGAGGAATATTATTTATCTCGGGAAGAACCTAGCCAAAAGACAAGCGAATCTGTTGAAAAATTTAATGAACGATATGAAACATGGTCACGTCGCTTGCAAGATATGGCCAATGTAGCTGAAGTCATTGTAGCAAAACAACGACATGGCCCCA
>JAJFGT010000173.1 GCA_021776015.1 Alphaproteobacteria bacterium | reverse complement strand
ATCTATTCTTTGCTTTGAGGAAGAAGAATAGTGACGCAGGTCCCAACATCAACACGGGATTTAATCTGAAGTGTTCCACTATGAAGTTCAATAAGCTCTTTTGTAATGGCCAGCCCTAGACCTGATCCTTCATGTTCTCTTGTATATTGACTTGATACTTGTTCAAAAGGGTTTGTAATAGAATTTAGCTTCATAGCTGGAATTCCAATACCATTATCTTCAATCGTGATCTCGATAAGATTCTGTTGATTATCGCGAGACACTTCCCTACACGAAACTTTAATGTCTCCTTTTTCTTTTGTAAATTTAACGGCATTAGATAAAACATTTAATAAGACCTGCATAATTGCACGACGGTCTACGGAGATCATTATTTCTGCACTTTGGAGTGTCGTTGTAATTTTTACATCATTATCAAGAGCCCGTCCTTCTATCATATGAACAGAAAGTTGAATTAGATCCGAAAGATTGACCTCTTCATAATCTAATTCATATTTTCCAGCCTCAATTTTGGACATATCCAAAATATCACTAATAAGATCCAGAAGATGTTTTCCACTTTCCAAGATCCCATCCACATAATCCAAATATTTTTCTGTACCAATAGGGCCAAGAATTTGACGCTGCATCATTTCAGAAAAACCTATGATAGCATTTAATGGTGTCCGAAGTTCATGACTCATATTTGCTAAAAACTGTGATTTTGCTGCATAGGCTCGCTCAACAGATTCCTTAGCTGTTTTTAAATCATGCTCATGTTGTACATGTTCTGTAACGTCTTGCATAATACCAAAAAGGAAAGTCACTTCCTGCTCTTGATCAAGTTTACATCGCCCTAAACATTTTATGTAACGTGTCTCTCCCGAAGGTCTTTTAATCGCAAACTCCATTTCATAGTCACGTTTTTCGATCATTGCACGCTGAAAAGCTTGCATAATACGCCCCGTGTCTTGTCGATGAAGGTAGCTATTGATTGTCTCCATAGTGGGTACAAATTCATCTCGCTCAACACCAAAAATACGATAGATTTCATCAGACCACTCAATTTGATGAGTATCCATGTACCATGTCCAATGTCCCATGTGTCCAATAGCCTGTGCTTCAGACAATCGATCCTTTTGATGGCTAAAGATCTGCTCATGTTCTTTTCTTGCCGATAGATCTTGCCCAACCATATAGAGAGATTGATCCAGAATTGTTAATCGCCATTCCATTGGAATAACGGTTCCCTGACGAGATACAATACGTGCTTCAAAATCTATGATTTGATTTTTAGAAATATCACCATTGGCACTATTAATTAGAATAGGTCGAATTTGTGCTCGATCTTCAGGATAAACAATATCAATAAAAGAAAGCGTTTGAAGATCTTCTGAATTATACCCCAATGTTTCTGTAAAAGATGCATTAATACTTTTAAATAGTCCCTTTAAAGTACATGTAACCATGAAATCATTGGATAAATCGAGAAAAATATGCGGATCTACAATGTCTTTTACATTATTATCTTGAAGGTAAGCAGTCTCTTTAGATTTATCTTCTTCCAATTTAGGCTTGTCAGAAATGAGGGTTTCTTCTAACCATTCTGTTATGGATGCACTTTCAACAGTCTTAGAGAGCTCTTTCCCATCCTCTACAAAGCTGGCAACAACAAGCTGTGTAACTCCCGATACAATTTGATCAAATTGAAATACAACTTCTTCTCCATCCTTACTCAAAAGAATATGTCGTCCTGATCGAAGCGACTGAATCCAAGGATCTACTTGAGACTTTATGGAGTCTTCAGAATTTTTAGATTTATCTATTGTCTCTGTGGAGGAAAGAAAGGCTTCTTCTCCCAAGGCAAACTGCAAAAGGTCTTTCACATGAGTTTTTTTTGCTTTTATTGCTGTAATTCCAAGAGCTTTACAGGCACGCTTTCCTAAAAAACCAATATATCCAGTGGGAAGAATAAGAAGACGATTCTCGCTAGAATTCTCTAAATTCTTAGTGGATTTAATAGAATTAACGTGTTCCGTAAATTTACTTTTTTGTATCAAATGTGCCATACGACAAAACCAAATATAAGCGAATATAATTGAAAAAAGAATCAATCTTTTCCATCATAGTCTAAAAACTTTACAATACCAAGGAATACGGTATTTTCAATAAAAATTACGTGAAATCATTCATGCGTAGCTCTTGGCATTTTTCTAAAGACTGTATAATATTGCTGACATGCCCAATGATTTATTCTCAAATGCTGACAAAAGAAACTCTTCACCACCCCCTTCGTTAAAAAGCAATACACCAGAGATGAGTGTTTCTGACTTAGCTTTTTCTTTAAAGAAGACTGTAGAAGATGCCTATGGACGTGTTAGAATTCGAGGGGAACTTTCTCGTGTTAAAATCCATACATCAGGGCATATGTATTCTGATCTAAAGGATGAGAATGCTGTTATTAACGCAGTTTGCTGGCGAGGGCAGCTCAGTAAATTATCCATTCATCCCGAAGAGGGAATGGATGTTGTGTGTACAGGCCGTATCACGACATACCCTGCCCGCTCTAATTATCAACTTATGATTGAAACAATGGAGCTTGCAGGTGAAGGGGCTCTTTTAAAAATACTTGAAGAACGGAAGAAAAAACTTTTAGCAGAAGGACTCTTTGCACCTGAAAGAAAGAAAGCTCTTCCATTTTTACCTCAAACAATTGGTGTTATTACATCTGAAACAGGCGCTGTCTTTCATGATATCTTACATCGCATTCAAGATCGTTTTCCTTGTCGGGTCATTTTGTGGCCCGTAGCTGTTCAAGGCATTGGAGCAGAAAATAAAATTGCGGCAGCTATTCGTGGTTTTAATGAGATGAATCAGCCACCTCACTCACATTTAAATATAAATCCAGATGTCCTTATTGTGGCAAGAGGCGGGGGTTCTTTAGAGGATTTAATGGCCTTTAATGAAGAAATTGTTGTGCGTGCTGTTGCTGAAAGTACTATTCCTATTATTTCTGCTGTAGGGCATGAAACAGATACAACTCTTATTGATTATGCGGCAGATAAACGTGCGCCAACCCCGACAGGCGCCGCAGAAATGGCTGTTCCAGAAAGACTTCTCCTTTTAGCACAAATTGAAGAAGATAATGTCCGTCTTCA
>JAJFGT010000172.1 GCA_021776015.1 Alphaproteobacteria bacterium | reverse complement strand
TCATCGTGTTTTTGACGGGGTGACTCTTCCCGCATGGGCGCATGAAGACTCATTTCCTGCCATAGATATTATAGAGAATGGTAAAAATTTTCAGCTGAAAGCGGAGTTGGCGGGAATTGATCCTGAAGATGTTGATATATCTGTAACAGACAGGTTTCTAACGATTAAAGGTGAAAAGGAAGAAGAAAGCGAGGAAAGTGAAGAAAACTATTTGCGTCGAGAGATGTCATATGGATCTTTCCAGCGGACAGTGGCTCTTCCTGAGGCTGCGGATAGTAATAGAGCGGAAGCATCGTTCAAAAATGGTGTTTTGACAGTTGATGTTCCTAAAAAAGTAGAGGCTCTTCAAAAATCAAAAACACTTAAAATTAAGAAAGTTGCCTAGTGTTTTGTGCCCTAGATTGCGCATAGACAGGTTAGTGTGGGGGCGACAGATAGGCAGGCTTTGATTAGTATCGGGGCCTGCCTATTCTTTTAACGGAAAAAAGGCTAGTCTAAATTGTAGTTACAACTTAGAAAAGGAAGGGTCATGCTATGAAGTTGACGGGAAAAATCGTAGAAACAGGCTTTGAAAAATTTACCAGAAAACCTGAATTGCATCAGGGGAGACGTCCTCCTCGTATATGGATTGTCGTTGCAGATAAGGGTATAGCTCGGGTTTTCTCAAAAGTGGAGGGAAGCCTTGAGTCGATTGCTGAAGCTGTCCCAGATGCTTCAGTTGGCTCTGGAGTAAACAATAAAACAATAGGTCGTACAGCTAGTGCGGGTGGTGGTTTTGCTCATCATAAACTCGAACCACACACAGAGGAGGGACGTTTAGAGTCTGCTCATTTTGCGCGTGATATTATAAATTGGCTTGGAAAGGCTGAAGAGGTTTCAGCCTTTGACAAACTTGTTCTTATTGCGGCACCTCGAATGTTGGGGGATCTTCGCAAGAATATGAATAAACAGTTGCAAAGGCATATCTTGGCCGAAATAGATAAAGATCTAACAAAATTGAGTGAGAGAGACTTAAAGAGTGCTCTAGATGAAATTGTTTGGCTTTAAAATAGGGCTACGCGTGTGCGATTTTTATAGAACCCTTTTGTCTCCTCGACATTTACCTTCTATATAAGAACATCGGCAACAAGGATATGTGGCCAATTCTGAGAAATCTTTAATTGTGATTTCTGGTCCCTTAACAGTTACGCCAAATGATTTTAATTCTTTTAAGGCACGAGAAAATGTTTCAGGCTTCATGCCCAGATATGTTGCAGCCAAAGATTTATCATAGGGTAATGTGAATGTTCCCTCTTTTCCTGTCATATGGGATGAAGATCTCAGGAGCATACATGCCGCGCGCTGCGACGTCGTCATAATAGACAAATGTTCCTTTTCTATCTGAAATTCGTAAAGATCTTCAGATATAATTTCAACAATTTTAGCCATAAACGAAGGGCTTTCTTGCGCGCGTTGTTTAATAAAAGAGGCTGGAATTTTAAATATTTCTGTTGGTTCCAGTGCACTTGCAGAAAAAGGATAAATAGCTCCATCAAATATAGAGGCCTCGCCAACTGTCTTTCCACTTGTCGGGAGTGCAATAATGGATTCCTCACCATCAGATGTCCCGCTATAAATTTTTACGTAACCGTTGAGAATGATAAAAAGTGTTTCTGCGGGATCCCCGTGAAAGAAAAGATGTTTGTTTTTTTTATAGGTACAAACAGTTCCAATATCCAAAAGGGCATTGACATCATCGTCAAGTAAATCACGAAAGAAAGGGGTGCTGTGTAAGAATCGTTGAGCTTTCTCTTGGAAGATAGCCATATCATAATTCCTTTTAAATACAGGGGAACTATACACAGATATCGTGAAGCCGGCAAGCTTTTCAAAGAAGTATCAATCAGAGAGGGTAAGCATTAGTCGCTACTGTGTCGCGTGATAAGGACATCGCAAGGCGGGTCTGAAAGAATTTCGTGAGCCGTACTTCCCAGTTTTGAAAGTGATAAAACAGATTCTCCATGTGCTCCCGTAACAATAAGATCGGATTTAGCCCTTTTTGCCTCTTTAAGAATAGCATTATAAGGGAGTCCTTCTAAGGCGCTCCCAGAACATATTTTACTAATATCCATTCCTTTTCTTTTAAAATGCTTTGCCTCTGTTTTTAGAAAGGTCTCCATTTTATTTTGTTGAGCTTCATCCGTGTCACCTTTTTCTTTAAGGGTCATGTAGACATAGGCAAGGTCATCAATATAATCAGGACTACGATAGACATGGAGGGCATTAACATGTCCTTCAGGAGCTAAAGCTAAAGCCGTTCTAAATGTCGTGCGTGAATCAGGAGCATAGTCGACTCCGACAGTGATATTTTTATAATGGCTTAAAGGTTTGTTTTTGACGACAAGAACAGGCTTTCTTCCTTTTCGTATGACACGCTCAATTGTTGTGCCTTTAAACAAATCTCGAAACTTCGTCTTACCATGCATTCCCATGACGATGAGATTAGCTTTTATCTTTTCAGCATGTCTGAGGATTTCATCAAAAGCATCTTTCCCCAAAACGGTGTTAACAGAAACGGTAACAAGTGGGTTCGAGCGTTTATATTCATACATGTGCTTTTTGATGAGATCTTGAGTTTGTTTTTTCAAGGATATACTCAGTGATTTTTCTTTATAGTCAGAGATAACATGCAGGACATGTAACTTGGCATCATGCTCCCACGCAAGCTTAAAGGCACGTTCCATAGCGCGATCTGAATTGGCTGTTAGATCCGTTGCTAGAAGGATATTTTTCATTACTTTTCTCCTTTTCATAAATAAGGTAACACAGGCACAACCCACGCTCCCATGAGATCATATTTTTAAGATAATGTAGTTGACATTTATCAAAGAATATAAAGTTTTTAAGCCAGAGGGGGGTTAAAATCCTTTTCGAAGACCAAAGAGGAAACGAGGGTCATCATCACCTTGGGTTTGGATGTCACGGTTTAAAGGAAAAGCAA
>JAJFGT010000171.1 GCA_021776015.1 Alphaproteobacteria bacterium | reverse complement strand
GATATTTCTAAAAAATGGAGTTTATCCAACACATTTTCTTCTAAAATGGATAAATCTATCCGCTCTACTGCTCTTAAAAATTGGGAAGATTCTGTGGCTCTTATCAATCGATAAAAGATATGCATTTTCTGTTTAGATTTACTTAGTTTCTCTTCTTAAAAGCTTTAAAGACTTTGAAACCCTTCTCTTGCATCAAGGTTTCTGTTTTAAAGAATAGTGTCTGTAAGAGTCTTTCATAAGGAAGATGCGCATTTGCTACCATGAAAAGATTTCCTCCTTTTTTAAGATTTTTATAGGCGGCTTGAATCATATCTTGCCCAGAGGAAATATCTTGATCTTTTCCACTATGAAAAGGTGGATTCATTACAATGAAATCAAAAGATTCAAGATAAGCTCTCTCTCGTGTGATATCTGTCCAAACTATTTCAAAAGAACGATGAGAATGACATTCCTCTATATTTTTTTGACAAGATTGAACGGCATGACTGTCAATATCTATACAGATCATATGTTTTACACTTGGGTTTTTAAGAAAAACTTGATCTGTAAGCATTCCATATCCACATCCAAAATCTGCGCCTTTCCCTCTCAAATCATTGGGAAGATACTGACTTAAAACATCAGACCCAACATCAATTTTATTCCATCCAAATACACCTGGTTTCACATGAAAGCCATACTGATTGATTTGCATGCGCCCATTTTCTAAACATTGATCTATAAATTTTTGTGAAGTCACGGGTGTTTTATAAGCAACCAAGCATTTACAATGATGCTTTGAAAAACTATCTGAGACCTCTAGCCCAAAATCTTTTAAAATCTTAGAAAGGCGCAATCCACCAGCGTCTTTGGCCGCACACACAACAAGAGCTCCGCCCTCTTTTAAATGAGTAAAAGCCATCGCAAGATCATGAAGCATATAATCTTTTTGCTTTGGTAATAAGACACAGCACAGATCATATTTTTTTATTTCAGGAATCAATATACTGCACTGATAACCCTGTTCTTTAAACGCATGAGAAAGAGGGGCAAACGGCGTTATAATATCTGTTTTAGATGGGGGGAGTTTTTCTAAAACATCTGCGCAAAAATCTCCATTTATAAAACAGGCTGTTTCAAAAGACAGAGAGAGCTCTTCTAAACTATAAAGCAATGCTTTAAGATCAATACGTATCACTTCATAATTCCTTAAATCTATTTCCAAAAATTGATGGAAGACCCCAATAAATGCTCAAGTTTTTCAATTTCTGGTTTTAGTTTTTCATTCAAAAACTTTAAATCCTCAGAAGAAATATCTTGCTTGAAATCATCGGGCTTTTCTTTTCCAAAAATAACTCGTTTTACGCCTAATGCTTTTACAAAATTGATGATAAAATAAAGTTGCTTTTGGCGGAGTTTATCGGCAATTTTTTGAGCGGTGCCCGCCAAATACCCTGATTTTGAATATGTTGTAACATTATAGCGTTCACGTATTTTTTCAGGAGGCTCCATGTAGGGCAAGCCCATAGATTGACAAATTTCATGAATGAATTGGTCTTGATCATCTGCTAACATCTCTTGATAAACAATCTTTATTTTATTAAGTTCATAATATTTCAGCCATCGTTGGAGATTGTTAGTGTAATAGCTACTCTCAATAATTTGAGGATGTTGCGCACATGCCTCTTGAAGAGACCCTGATACAATTCCATATCGCAGATAATGAAGATAAAGAGAATAAGATCGTTCAACAGGATGTCTTAATGGACAAATTAATTGAACATTTTCTCCAAAAACTTCATATACTCTTTGAGGAGCATCGACATGATCAAAACTTGTCGTTGAAATTTCACTAATAATCTTATGGTGAGAAAGGGGATGGAAATGAGAAACATAACGTTTAACTCCCTTTTCAAAATCACGATCAAAAAAGAAAACCTCTTTGACATCAGTGGGCAAGCAAACATCTCCTCTCTCTCGTAAATAACGATCAATCCACGAGGTCCCTGCTCTTTGAGGCCCCATGAAAAAAATAAAAGGGCGATCAAAAACTGGAGACAATTTTTGAATATGTTGTTGAATCATGATAATAAACTTTTGCTTTCTTTTATGTGGTTTGCAAACCCCGACCAAAAATGATTTCGGATAGGTTGAAGTACATCTTGTGTATAGCTTAGAGATTTTTTAAAATTTTCACGAGCTTGCGTTTCAAGTGTCTCCTCTGTGACTGCTTGCAAAATTTGTATCGCAAGTTGCTTAGCATTTCCAGCTTTGTGGATATAATTTGGAGGAAGAAGCTCTGGAATCCCTCCTGCATCTGAACCAAAGGCTGGACATCCACGACTCATGGCTTCAATAGTCGCACGAGGAACACCTTCATGAAAACTAGGCTGAATATAGAGGTCAATATAATCCAGCCAATTAAGAACGGGAGCTCCACTTGTAAGGACACCCTCAAACTGAATATTATTTTGTAAATTATGTTTATGAATGAAGGGCTGATAGGTAGATGACTGCCCCGCTCCCAATATCTTTAATACAAAGCGTCTCTCTGAGAGGGTATTCAAGAGAGAGAGAGCTTCAATTGCAATATTAATTCCTTTAAGCTTATGATCTAACTGCCCAATTAATCCAATTTCAATAGGAAGATCAGAACTTAATTTCGATTGAATTCTCTTCAAACGATCCTCTAAAATAAGATTGCTTGGTCTTGCAATTCGTACATTAGAGGCAATAGCTGTAACTCCATTAGCTGGGTAGCGATTAGGAAGAAAATCTTTGCTAACATAAAGAACATAATCAGCCTGTTGTGCTAGATATTTCATACGATGAGCTCGAAGAGGGGCATAACATTTAGCCAGAAGAGACCCATGATTCCATGTATTATCCCATGGACATCCTGCAATTTCATGAGCAATTGGTTTTCCTAGTTTTTGAGCATGCTTAAAAGCTAACCAGCCAATTTCACTCATCGTACGAACGATCAAAGCATCAGAATCTTCTACGAGTGCTTCTATACGCTTTTGAACAATGGCTCTATTTCGTATCAATCCTAAAGGACTATTCATGTTAGGAAGAGTTTCAATTGTAACTTTATCACCATTACTTTGATTCAAAGACGCTAGATCATCATTTTCTGTAAATGCACGTCCTCGTCCTGCTATAACAAGCTCATCACAAATTTGAATATAAGGGCTCCAATAGCTATAAGAAAATTGTCCCTCTGAATAGACGGCGCCGCCCCTAACTATATCTTCAAATGATTGCGATATTTCGGGGGCTCGAATATAGATATTATCGTGACAGTAAAGAATTTTCATGGAATGAGACTAAGGAAATGATTGTATTATTCTTCTAAACAGAATAAATCTTTTATTCTCATGACGCAATCACAGATCAATCAAACACCTTCTCTAAATCTAACACCTAAGAGTAATTTGCAGGAAGGTCCTATTACTGCACATCTCATACGGCTTACACTTCCTATGGTCTGGGGAATAGGCGTTATTATTAGTTTTCAACTCGTAGATATGTACTTTATTGCAAAAATTGGGAAAGAGGCTTTATCGGCCATTAGTTTTACCTTTCCTATTACATACGCTATTTTTGCTATTACTATGGGATTTAGTATTGCAACGTCATCTGTTGTATCTCGATTGATCGGAGAAAAAAAATATGATCTTGTCTGCCGTATTACAACACAAGGGCTCCTTCTTGTCTTTGTCTTTACAAGTATTATATCCGTTTTAGGACTTATATTTCAAAATGTTATTTTTCAAATGATGGGGGCAGATGAGTCTCTGCTACCTTTAATTTCAAAATATATGATTCTTTGGTTTTTATCAGTCCCCATCCTATCCATTCCTTTAGTCGGCAATGCTGCAATGCGTGCAGGAGGAGATGCTGTAACACCTGCGCTTATTATGACACTTGCAGCTGTTAGTAACCTTATTCTTGATCCTCTTCTTATCTTTGGTTGGGGGATTATTCCTGCAATGGGAATAGAAGGTGCAGCTTTAGCCACGGTTATTGCTAACTTCATAGCCATGATAGGAGGGCTCTACGCTCTGGGAGTTTCTAAAAAGATGTTAAAAAGAAAATGGCTTTTTGATTTATCAGATTTTAAAGATACCTGCCAACGCCTTTTAGTCATCGCTCTTCCTGTAGGGATAACAGGCCTTATTCTACCTATAACAAATGCTGTTATTATTGCTCTTCTTGCGGGTATGAGCGTTGAAGCTGTTATAGCCTTTGGGATTGCTTCTAGGATTGAAGCTTTTGCTTTTATTGTCCTCATGGCACTTTCTACAGCTATGGCGTCTGTTATCGGACAAAATTGGGGGGCAGGCAATCAACAGCGTGTTATGGAGACCTTAAGAAAAGCCATTGGATTTAGTCTTATTTGGTCGCTTATAGTCTCTCTGATTTTAATTATCATTGGAAAACAAATTGCAGGGCTCTTTTCAAGCGATCCAAAAGTTCTTCAAATGGCACAAATACTCTTTTGGATTATTCCAATTTCTTATGCCCTCAGTAATCTTCTAAATGGGTGGATGTCCGCTTTCAATGCAATGGGAAAGCCAAAACTATCTTTTATTATGATGCTGATAAAATATATTATTATGCTTTTGCCCGCCCTTTGGATTGGACATTTCTACGGTATCATAGGTGTTTTTAGTGCTATCGCTTTGGTCAATATTATGGCTGGATTACTCTTTCATGTTTTCAGTTGGAAAATATGTAACAAAAAATAATTTATTCTGTTCTAGCAACCATAAGTCCTGAATTTGCTCTTTCTCTATCATCTCTCAAAAGTAGAGCATTAAGTGCCGCCATATGACGTCCTTTATCTGCAATCATATCACTCATTCCATCATCCAATCGTAAAGAAATACTCTGAATAAGAGTTCGTATACGTACAATATTTTCTTCATTTGTTTGAAGTCTAACCATAAAGGATGGATTAGAGACCATAAATTTAGAAATGACTTCTAATTGCGCCATTTCACTCAATCCATTTCCTCCTGGTGGAATATAAAACTTAATTTCATCTGATGAAAATCCAATTTCTTGTAACAAACTTCGAAACTGACTCACAGATGTACCCGGGCCTTTTAAAGTCTTAGCGTGCATAGATGAAAAAGTATCGAGAACAAGGGATCCTTGCTGTTCTAAGGGATAATAAAACTCCATAATCTCATCGTCATGTTGTTCTGCACCGGGAGCACTTAGAATAGATGGACTTGGAAGCGATAAAGGCTTGTTTGCAGAAGATACATAATGAAAAAATCTCATACAATCTTCACTAGCGGTCCCATTGGCAGGATCGGCATCCACCGTTTGCCACCCCATAAGGCAGGATGGGTCAAGATGAGCTAAAGCTTTAGTGTCGGGCGGAGTAAACGCAGAACATAATTGTGATAGACCATCATTACTCGCATCCTTAGGACAATAGTTTTGTTGAAAAGATGTCGTATTATATTGTAATCTTTCTCCAGCAAGCTGTGATCCAAAACCATTTTTTGTACCATTTGCCGACTGTTCTAGTGACTGTCTTATAACTCTTTGATTTGCTTGTGTATGAAGAACAGCTTGTGTATATCCCGAATTACCCAAGGAGATCATCTCACACACAAGTTCATCAGGTAATACACTTTGGACGGATTGGGTCTTTTCTTTTTGAATTTCTTTTTTTGCTTCTTCGTGCTGTTCTGAATCTGCAATCGTAGAACCAACTTCAGATATTTTTTGTTCATTTACCGTTAACTGTTCCGTAAGGGGGGGAAGCGGCTCTTTTCCCCAATGATCTGCATCTAAAGGAGAGAATGCAGAAAATCCACTCGCCTGAGTTATAAAGCCCAAGCACATGAAACAAGAAAGTGCGAGGCAGAGATAAAATTTAATGGTTTTCTTCATATCATTTCCTCTTATCTTTCTGTCTGAACGAAATCAATACGTTGATTATTTTGCTCTTGTACAATGCGTAAACTATCAACATTTTCTTGAAGATCACGTGCCATTGGTAACAGCTCATCGGTAAACATTTGTGCACTCATCATTTGATTACATTGCATCATATCAAGAGATTCATACAAAGATGAGACCCCATGAGATTCCACCGCATTAGATAATCTTATTACATTTTCCTTTGTATCCGTAAGATTAACACCAAATGATGGATCACTAGCAGCTATAAGATTTACTTTTCTCATTGCGTATGCACTTGGTGCAGTTGTCCCCAAATATTCTTGTATCTCAGATGCAGCCATGCCTCTATCTTCTAAAGTTTGTCGGATATAGGAATATCCCGTACCATCACCGCCCATACGAGGTTCATAAGTTTTTAAAAAACAATGAGCCCCTAACATTTCACGTGCCAAAACGCTTCGATGCTGGATATAAGCTAATTTGAAGTTGTCATTATCAAATAGATCCTTATCCATAGGAGGAGGGGGATTTGGAAAAAACATTCCTTGTGCTGCCGCATTTAAGGCAACTTTTTCATTATTTGTAAATGTATTTTTTAAACTTAAATTTCCAACAAGAGCTAATTCTTGGTCTGTATCAGAAGGAGGGGCTCCTGGACATAGAGTTGCCATCGCCCCGTTCGATGCATTGTGATCTGCATATTTACACAAAGTATGTTTTTTTCGTTCTTGAGTAAAAAAGTTACGATCGACCATGGCAGGAACACTTCCCGTTGCAACACCTCTCATAAGCCCCATACTCTGACTAAAATGCGCCCGAGAGGTTGCCTCTGCTCTTAAAACACCTTCAGACAGCGATCCA
>JAJFGT010000018.1 GCA_021776015.1 Alphaproteobacteria bacterium | reverse complement strand
TAGGCGAGCGCGCTGGAAATGCCTCTCTTGAAGAAGTTGTCATGGCCATGCGTGTTCGTGGATCAGAGTTCGGACTTCATACGAATATTGATACAACAAAAATTTATCCAGCCAGTCGCTTGCTTTCTAGTATTACAGGGCAGTCAGTGGCACGGAATAAAGCCATTGTTGGAGAAAATGCTTTTGCTCATGAATCTGGCATTCACCAACATGGTATGTTGGCACATCGTGAAACATACGAGATTATGAGACCAGAAGATATTGGGCTTATAAAATCCAATCTTGTCCTTGGGAAGCATAGTGGACGTCATGCCTTTATAGATAAAATTAAAGTATTAGGACTCTCTTTAGAAGCAGAGCAAATAGACCCTGTTTTTGAAGCGTTTAAAGCCCTTGCTGATAAGAAAAAAGATATTTACGATTCTGATATTGAGGCCCTTGTTTTAGGAAAAGGAAAAGCAAATATAGGCCCGTGGGTTTTAACTTCAATGAAAGCTTACTCAGGTCGAGATATAGTCGATTTTAAACCAAGTGCGGAGATAACGCTCACTCATGAAGATGGTCGGACAGTTACTCAGACATCACAAGGAGATGGTCCTGTGAATGCAGCCTTTGATGCTGTAAAAGAAATTACAGGAATTGAAGTTGTGCTTGAAACCTTTAAAATCACGAGTGTAACGCAAGGAGATGATGCCCAAGGAACAACATCTATCCATGTTCGTTATAAAAATAATCTCTACCATGGGCAGGGTGTGAGCACAGATGTTGTTGTCTCTGCCATTGAGGCTTTAGTTGAAGTGATCAATCGTATAGAAAGAAAGATGCATGCCCAAGATGTTCAAGCTGAATCTCGTATCCATGCGCAATTAGCCGGATCATGTATATAAATAAAGGAATTAAATTATGATTACAATTCGTTCAGCTATACCTGATGATGCCGAAGCGATAGCGCATTTACATCGTCAAGCCGTACAAGAATTAGCGAAAGATCATTATTCGTTAGAAGAGCGCGAAGACTGGTCGCCATCTGTCGATCAAGGCCGTATTGATAAGTTTTTAAATGAGATGAAAGAAGCCATTATGATTGTAGCAGATAATGATGGGATAGTAGCAGGCTTTGGGTCAATCATCCCATCAGAAAATGAACTGCACGCGTGCTATGTATTACCAAGTTTTGCTAGGCAAGGCGTTGGCTCTAAAATCATGGATAAGCTTGAGGAAATAGCAAAAGAGCATGGCTTAATAATGCTTAAGCTTAATAGTTCTATGAGTGCAGAAGCATTTTATAAGGCGAAAGGGTTTTCAGTTGTGCAGTATAGAAGGTACACAACAAACGGTGGCGGCCAAATTGATTCTGTCGATATGATAAAAAATCTTTCCTAATGCACTTCGTATAGAAAGAAAAACTATTGCTTTAAATCAGACACGTATCCATGCACAATTAGCAGGATCGAATATATAAAATAAAGGAATTAAATAGAGTGAGTGATTTTTTAAAGGACTATGCCCGTGAGCCTGTTCCTGTAGACAAACGGAGAAGCTGGTACAGTTTTTCTCTCGTTTGGATTGCGGTTATTGTGTGTGTTCCCGTATTTTTAATGGGGGGACAGATGGGAAATTCTCTCTCCCTACCTGATGTTTTGCTCGTTGTTATGGGCGCAGGCATATGTATGTGTGTCATTGCATACCCTATAAGCCTAGTCGCCAATTCTTGTCATTTAGCAACAGGTCAGATTCTTAGGATCACTTTTGGAAATAGGGGGAGCCAAATTGCAGCCTTTATTCTAGCCGCAGGCTCTTTTGGGTGGTTTGGTATTCAACTAGAATTTTTTTCTAAAGGGATACATCTTGCTTTAATCGAAGTTCTTGATGTGGATATTTCAGAAAAACTTATTATTATCATTGGTGGAATCTTAATGACTATAACAGGAGCTATTGGATATAAAGCCATCGAAAAACTGAGCTTCCTATCTATACCTGTTATGCTTCTTGTTATTATTTGGCCGATCTTCAGTTTAAGCGAGCATAGTGAATGGCAGAATATATTAGTGAGTGCTCCTCCTGAACCATTATCTATGGGGATTATTGCAGGAATGTATATTGGGGGGTTTTCTGCAGGATTAGCTGTCGCCCCAGATATGTTTAGATATATTCGAAATTGGAAGCACAGTGTGATTGGACTTTCTGTTGCCGTTTTACTGTTTGCGCCCTTTATTTTTTCTTTGTTTGCCTTTTATACGCGGTTAACAGGTGAGGGGGATATATTTTCTGTTTTCATGGTTTTAGGATTGGGACTGCCTGCCATTATAATGGTGGCTCTTTCGGCATGGACAACAAATGATTCTAATTTGTACTCCGCCTCTCTTAATTTCAGCGCCATCTTTACGCGTTGGCCAAAATGGCAGATTGCCTCTGTTGTCGGGGCATTGGGGACTGTTCTTGCTCTCTTTGGAATCCTGAGCCAATTTATGAGCTTCTTGCTTTTTATTGGAATTGTCATGATGCCGATTACAGCGACTTACATCACAGATTATTTCTTTCATAAGGAACTGTACAAGACATTCACGGTACAAACATTTCGCTTTAAAAACTGGATTGGGTTGTTCGTTGGATTTATTGTAGGGGTCAGTACCCTTCCATTAGATCAAAATGGACTGGGGCTTATGAGTTTGAGCACTGTTCCTCCGATTGATGGCTTTATCGCGACAGTTATTACGTTGATCTTCATAAATATATTTTGGAAAGAAAAGAATGCCACAATCCCCGCCTAAATCCTTATATGATAAACTTTGGGAACGTCACCTTGTTGTCCCTGAAACAGACTCTAATCCTGCTGTCTTGTACATCGATTTGCATCTTATTCATGAGGTGACATCGCCACAGGCGTTTTCTGTTTTGCGTGAACGTGGATTAGAGCTTGCCTCTCCTCATCGAACGGTGGGGACTATAGATCACTCATCTCCGACCTTGCCTACCAATGAAGATGGCACACGTCCTTATGCGAGCCATTCTGCGCAGTTGCAGGTTGAACAACTCGAGGCCAATTGCAAAGAGTTCGGCGTTACATTGAATGGTTGGGAGAGTGAGAACAGAGGGATTGTTCATGTCATTGGCCCAGAATTAGGGCACACACAACCAGGGAAGACTATTGTCTGTGGAGATAGTCATACGAGTACGCATGGAGCATTTGGGGCTCTTGCCTTTGGGATAGGAACAACTGAAGTAGGGCATGTCCTTGCTACACAGTGTTTGCTCCAGAGAAAATCAAAATCTATGGTCATTCATGTAAAAAACACTCTTCAAAAAGGCGTGTCTGCAAAGGATTTAGTCTTAGCCATTATTGAAAAGATGGGAATTGGTGGAGGCACGGGGTCTGTGATTGAGTT
>JAJFGT010000170.1 GCA_021776015.1 Alphaproteobacteria bacterium | reverse complement strand
GTTGATTATTCTGAGTGGGGGGATTTTTCTCTTTTTTAAAAAATTTAGAAAACATTTCTTTTCCTTTTGTGATATCCATGATGTCCAACTAACAGTTAAATAGACGGTGTCCGTATAATGAGAAACTAGACGGACGCTGTCTAGTTTTTTTTGATTTCCATGTGCCCAATAGCGGGCGTTAAAGCCTAGATAATCGGCCCGCCTCGCCCCCCCCCCCTCAGTGAGGGCACTTCTTGCGCTTATAGGGTGCTTACTCAAAGCCTTCACCCCAGTCGTAAGTCGGAGCACGTTTTTTTAACAATTCATGCAAGTCTTCAAGGTACTCCTTAATCATATCCAGTGCGCTTAGCATCTCGCCGTTATTGGCTTCAATTTTCGTATTATGCGTAGATATAGGTCGATTAAATTTAATGGATGCATTTCTTTTTGTTTTAGATATTTTTTTTCCTTCATCAACCAAGAAAGTAGCACTACTTCCCCTTTGTTTGGATGTTTTCAAAACAACAGGACCATGCATAGTGGTACATCCAGGCAACAACGCGATAGCTCCCCTATGAAAATCCTGAACTCTATAGCTTCCTATCAAATCATAATGGCGTACATTTGCTTTATATTCACCGATAAAACCATGCCATCTCCCTTCTGGGTTATCGGGATTATCAACGTGGCTATAGATAATTTCATATATTGCCTGACAAGAATAAACAGCGGCATTGATACACCAACCATACTCATGCCAACTTTGTTTCTTTTCAAGAACTTGGGCATTCGCATAGAAAAAACGTCCTCGATTGTAATGATCGAAAACAGAAAAACTCATTCCCTGAGGAACGTCAAATGGCATCTCTTCGTTCATACACCTAAAGTCCATTTTGGGTCGGTTTCTACTATTTTTTAATATTCATATCTATACAATAAAACTTGCTTGAGGGCACCTATTCTCATAGGTTCATTCACAGGTTTCTTACTAATCCCACTAGCTCCCACCCTTTTATCCTGCAATAACAGTGTGTAAATAATGACACATTTTCGTGTCCCATTTGATGTTTCTCCTGATGTCTTGTTTCTGTATATTATGACAAAACAACAACGCATAGGAGACGCAACATGTGTAAAGATTACGAAGTTCATATTGTCACATATAAGGGAACAGATAATTCTGATATTCCAGCGCCATTTTTCTTGAATGAGATCAACGACTCTTCTGTGGATCTCACAGGGATTGCAACCATTGAGACGGAAAGCATCCAAGATGCCGTGAAAGGTTTTGAGCTTGGGGTTGCATGGGCTAAAACTGCACTTCTAAATGGCAAGACTATTAACTTACATGTGAAGTTAGAGCGCCTTTTACATCGGCAGGATTTTGAAGCTAAAGGAGATGATCGCATTAATATTGAAGCTCTCAACAAAACCCACACTGGAGAGATTCCTCTTGAACACAGTGCCTACCTTGCTGGCTTTGACGTTCATATGGACGGCAACTTTGATGAAGATTTTAAGGCAGAGCTCGCAAAGAGAGATTGGGTCGTTCTGGATTATATTTCCTCTGCGGGACAAGCAGAAAGCACCCTCACCAAGCACTTCCTGAGTGCCCAAGGCTGTACACGCACATACGCAGATATGGTTGATTACCTCAAAGATAATGGTGGTTTTACAGGTACTCTTTATTGCGAAGAGCCACAGGGGTTTCAAGTCTTTGGAGAGAACACCCCTCGCCCCATACATCTGGCATAATTTATAAATGGCAAAGCCTTGGTCTATACAGGGCAGCACATGACCAAGGCTTTGTTTCTTTTAAAACTCTTTTACTATTCTCAGATAATCATATTTCCATCATTAACCAATCCCATAGGATCAAGGTTAATGACACCATCCAAAATGGCAATATCTACTATATTTGCTATATTGCCATCTCCCGATGTATTCACAGAGACAACTGTATCACCGCTACGATCATCCATATGTATGAAATCGTTTAGGGCATGTTGAAGAGGATCGTATCCTGAGAGCAATGCTGATAAATCAAGGATATCGCCCTCTAATACATCAAAATCCATAATCATATCTATACCATCAAGAATAGATTCAAATAAGAATGTATCGGCACCACTTCCACCATAGAGCAGATCATCGCCTAATCCTCCACTGATTAGATCATCTCCCTCTTGTCCGAAAATCGTATCATTCCCTTCTCCTCCGTTGAGAATGTCATTTCCACCTGCACGTGTATCACCGTCGTTTGTTAGAACTTCTCGCGATAATTCTTCTGCATTATTTCTAATATATTCTATGGTGTCATCACGGCTCCAATCTGGATCTTTAGTACTTTCTCCCGCTTCCAACCTTGTAAATATTTCCCAGCCATCACCACCTACAATATCCAATTCCTTCAATTTTGCTAAAGGAGCTGTATCTACAGCATCTCCGAATATAATGTCATCGCCAGCATTACCATTTATCACATCATCCCCGACAGGCGCCAAAGGCACTAATGGATTAGTTGACTGCAAGGCCGCTGTTAACTGATGAGCGGGAACGTTTAACGCGGAGCCATCTGTATCAATTAAATCCAAATTGACAATGCTGCTTCCAATATCAATTCCAACAGCAACAACTTCATCACTGAGAGATTGGATTTCTGCTATTTCATTTGTACCATCCGCTCCCAAAATATGATCCATTGCGAGCATCGGGTCATCGACACTAAATGCCGAAACATAGTCTCCTGTTTCCTCGTCTACGGCATAATTTGGGAAACCATCACTAAGAAAATATGTGGTCATCTTTGCATCTTGTAAAGAATCCCCAATTTGTAGCCAATCAATCGCATCTTGTAGTCCTGCTTCATAATTTGTTACGCCGTTAGGGATTAAACTATTCATCAATGCTAATGCATCACTATAGCCCCCAGCATCTGTGACCGTGAATGTTTCACTTGCATAAACGCTTGTACTAAAAGCTGTGATATGCACCCTAATCTCACCACCTGTAAAGCCTGCAAAATCAGTTAGAAGAGTATTGATCGCATCAACCATCAATTCAAGACGTGTCTCGCCAGTACTTGCCATCACAGACATAGAACCACTCACATCAAGGACAAAAGCAACATTGTGGCTCTGTACTTGACTTTGTACAGTTGCCCCACCAAAATCACCGATTAGAATATCATTAGTATCTTCACCAATAATCTCACCACTACCCTCCCCAACAGCATATAGAATACCTGATCCATCACTATCATTAACATTATGACCCGTAATAAGAAGAGTATCATCTACAGGAAGATCATCACCTCCATAGATTGTTGTCTCTACACCACCAATTAAAAAGCTTGCTTCACCATGCCCTCCACCTAATTCACTAGTAGAAAATAACATTACTTGTTTAATCATACTGCCATCGCTGTAATCAGCCGCATCAAAGCTAAATGTTGTTACTTTTTCAGGCGCATTACTATCAAGAGTCATGCTTACAGTTGTGATTTCACCGTTTTCCTGAACAACTTGAAATGTGATACTATCATCAGAATTTTTAGACCCATGGTCAACGAGAGAAATTTCGACAAGATCGACAGCATCATCAAGATCAACTGTTATAATTTCAGCACCCGTATCTTTTCCTTTATTTCCATTTCCTCCAACTCCAAAGCCTCCTGCTGCCTTTCCCGTATCAATCCAAGTCATTGTCCCAGGTGTCTTGTCAGAGTGATCTGGATCCTCAAAGGTAATATTAATCCCGTTTTTAGAAAATGACGTCATTTTACCGCCGAAATCTGATTTCTGTGCGTCCAATGAATTCAGCGTATCAACGACCTGTAATGTATTCCCATTACCACTTGCCACACTTGTACCGTTCGTAACGATCACAGGTTGCGGAACAAACACTGTACTGCTTATATTATTTGCAAGCACTGTATTTGAAGAAATTGTCTGAAACATAGACAAAAGAGATGAACCTGAAGAATGATTTCCATTTCCCAGATTGAAATTATTTGTAACTGATTTCCCTAAACCATTATTATCATCATCACGCCATCCTAAGCCCCCCGAGACTATCTGAGCACTTAGAGAACTGTTTACAAAAACAGCCATCGTATTTTGAAATTGTCTACCCATCACTCGATCTCCTTAATTAATATGTTTTTCTTTTTATCGGTCGTGATGCCCTAACTACCATTTAAACATAATTAGTGTTTATATTTTCATAATTATTACAAGAGTTTAAAGAAAATGAAGATCAAACTTAATACGAAATAAGCTCTTATTTATCTAAAATTTAGCTCAAATTTTTATCCTATTGAAATTAAAGAGGAAAATGAGCCTCTTGAAAACGCTAATTCTTTAAAGAAGGATGGAACCATTTTACGGTGTAGACCCCCGCATAAACTAAAGGTGTGTCAATAATAGCCAAAACAAGTCTGCCAACAATATTTGTAAAAAATAAGGTCACCCACATCTCAAACGGTATGGTTCCTAAAAAGGCGACACTCAGAAAAATACAGTTCGCCATGAGCTGAGAAGAAAAGGTTGAAATGTTATTTCTAAGCCATAGAAAACGACCATTCGTTTTTGCTCTGAACTAAAAATATAGATGTCAGCCGTTTGAGTTATTATGAAACTTACCATCATGGCAAGAATAGTCCGTATATTACTGCCTAAAATAGTATTATAAGCCTCTTCATTTTTCCAAAAAGGGGCAGATGGTAGCCACATTGCAAAATAAATCATAACGATAGCGAGAACAGAAACAATAAAGCCTCCTATCACAAAATACAGGGCATATTTCCGCCCATATGTTTCCGCAATGATATCTGTTAATGGAAAGGTTAAACTCCAAAGAAAAATTCCTGCGGGCATATAAAAACCAAAAATATCTACGATCTTGGTTCCAATGATTGTATTGAGAATGAGGCCCCCAATAAAAATAGAAAAGATAATACAAAAAGCCGGTAGCGTCCTGTCCGTTAACTGGTTTTGCCTAGAAATGTATTCTGCTTGTCTCATAATAACAATATATTCCCATAATTATTTACTAAGGGCATAAAGTATCGAAAACAAAAGAATTTAAAAAGGTGTGTTTAAACACATATATGTGTCATAATTCAAGGGAAGAAAAAGGAGTATCTATGAACGATCTAGCCCAGACATTGTTTAATGGCGTGCCTATTTTTAGAAATGAACGTCAATCCATGATTTATCTCACATTGTTACAAAATGAAGAGATGGGAGCGGAACATCTGCATCAACATACGTTGATACACAGAGAAACCATTCAACGAGAATTAAAGGATATGGAAGAACGTGGTGTTGTGACCATTACTCAACATGGTCGAAATCGTAAAGCCACTGCAGTACCAATATCTTCTTTACAGGAAAAGCTCGAGCAATATCAAATTAACTTTGACCAATTACTCAAACCATTATTGGTCTCCGCCTCATCCAATAAGAAGAAAACAACCTCTGCGATCTTACATGATAATCACGCCTATTCTCTCCTTCAGACTAGATTAATGAAGTTACAGCCTGAAAATACAACCGTTCATGTGATGAGCGTTCAACCAGAAAAATGGGCACGCGCCATGCTAGATCACAGAAAATTAGAACCATTTGAAAAATTACGAGTGAAGAAAAAAGTCAAATTCCAACTACTCTGTTTTTCTGAGCTTCGGGGGCAAATCGAAAGAAACACACTCAAATATTTTGTTGACCAGCCAAAAGCTTTAAAGAGAGAATACCGCTATGTGGATTCAGAACTCTCCTCCCCCATTCAAATTCAAGTATGGCATAACACCATTGTCATGAGTATTTTTTCAGCTGTGCCATCCATTCACATCACCATAGAAAACACACAGATAACAACCGCAATGGACGCCTATTTTAATTTGTTATGGGCATTGGGAAAATAAAAAGGACGCTGGTCTATTAGGCTCTCTCTATAGCTCAGTGAGAAGGATCGCCATAGAAATATAAATCACCGCCTGTAATGCGCCAACCGCTATATTTTTCTGTTCTAAAATCTCATAAGCCGTATCAATACGGAAAAGAATAATCTTTTCAGCAACAAATGAGAGAACTTTCAGCGCCAAGATAATGATAATAGAGACTAATATCCAAGGTATAAAGATCTCCTGTATCTCATAGACTTCATAGACAACCAGATTAACAGCCATACCAATAGCAAAAGCTGTTCCTATTTTTCTACCCGCAAAAGACAGTGCCAACGCAATGTTGCCATTCTCTAATTCTTTTTGAATTGAGCGCCCCCCACGCGTCTTAGAGAATATCTTTAGTCTAAGATATGTTGTGACCGTTAAGATGATCTGCGACACAATATAAGCGGCGACCAAAGCAGCCAACGCGCTCAGCGTATTGTCTGTGATCCACATCATAATTTCCCTGATAATAATGGCGGAAGCAATCACATTTCCTGCATCGGCTATCGCAACAGCCATATTCCCTTTTCTAATTTCATTTCTTAATGAAACATTTGGCAAGGCAATTTTATCAAAGACGATTCTAGCCAACGCCATGAGAATAATACCGACGATACCATACGCACCAACAGACACGGCCGACTCAATCATGTCAGCCTCAACATTTCCATAGACTGTTCCGCTCAATAAAATTGTAACAGCAAACGCGACCCCCGCAAGAGAGACCCCAAATGCAGGATTATCCTTTTTAAACAATTCATCAGAGGAGTTAATATGCGCAATTGTTCCAGAGAAAAGC
>JAJFGT010000169.1 GCA_021776015.1 Alphaproteobacteria bacterium | reverse complement strand
TGATCTCTTTCTATGCCTTATATTTTCCTCTTTTTTCTGCTTTTATTTTCTCCTCTCAAACACAGCTTTGCATCTGAACATTACCTTCCACCATTACCCCACCAATTCTCATTGGTTCAAGGATTACAAGTCATCGATCAGGAGCGTTGGAGTCTAGGAGAGCGCTTTATATCGAGTGCAGCAGGAACACTCCCTGGACAAATTTTTTACTGGCTTAAATACAGCTCAGACACACAAAAATTACATTTTAAATGGTATCGTATCTCTCGTTTCATTAAAACGCATAAAGACTGGCCTGCACGCTCAAATATGCTTAAAAATGCAGAACGCTCTATGCCAAAAGACCTTCATCAAAAGGAAGTTATTCAATGGTTCGAGGCATTTCCCCCTGTAACAGACAATGGAAAACTTCGCTATTTAGAGGCCCTTTTATCCTCGAAGCAAAAAGATATTTTTAACACAAAACTTCAAGATTATTGGCAACATCATTTATTTGAAAACAACACACAGAAAACCATCCTTTCACAATATGAAATGTATCTATCTAAAGAAGATCACAGAAATCGTTTAAATCTTTTACTGGCTCATGAATATTATGAAGCTTCGATTCATCTAGCACCCCATATAGGGAATAAAGAAAAATCACTTGTTCTCGCCGTACAGGCTTTAGGAAAAACGAATAAAAATGTAGATACCCTTATAAACGCCGTCCCCATTTCATTACAGACACATCCTGCTTTTATTTATGAACGAATAAAATGGCGCCGAAAGAAAAATATGAATCAGGGTGCTATAGCCCTTTTAGATCAGGCTCCATCGCTAGAAACATGGGACACACCTTATTTATGGTGGAAGGAACGTCACATCATGATTCGACGTTTGATTGAAGAATCTCGCTATGAAGAGGCCTATCGCCTTGCCTCTCATCACAAACAAAGGAAAGGGCTTGGCTTAGCAGAAGCAGAGTTTATGTCAGGATGGCTAGCCCTTCGCTTTGTCAACAAGCCTCATCAAGCCTTTCAACATTTTCAAACACTCTATAGAAATGTAAAAACACCCATCAGCAAGTCACGAGGAGCTTATTGGGCAGGACGTGCTGCGTTACAGACAGGAGAAACAACTAAAGCAAAAGAATGGTTTCAATTAGCCAGCTACCGTAACACAACCTATTATGGACAAAGAGCCAAAGAAGAATTGATACAACTCACTCATGATAAGTCCGATATTAAAACATACCCTCCTATCACCCTGAATGATGAGATTTGGGAAAAATGGATCTATGATGACAGAGTCATGATTATGCGTTTACTTCATCAAGCAGGACAATCAGAAAAAGCTCTCCAGTTTTTAATAAAAATGCTCAATGAAAAAAGTAATACCCCACAAGACTTTATGACTCTGGCTAAAATAGCAAATTTAATGGGCTTTCCTATGGGAGAAGTTAAAGTTGCTAAAAAAGCAGCATACCATTCCATTATACTCACCAAAGAAGATGGAACTCACTTTGGATATCCGATGTTAGACATTGAGACAAAACATACCCATATAGGGCTTTCAGATATTTATGCTATTACTCGACAGGAAAGTGAGTTTAATCCAAAGGCATCCAGTACTGCCGGCGCTCAAGGCTACATGCAACTCATGCCGAAGACAGCAAAAAGCATGGCCAAAAAACTAAAAATTAAGCATAACAAAAATTGGCTGACACACCATCCTGAACACAATATTACCCTAGGGAGTGCTTATCTAGAGTCTCTTATGACACGCTATGATGGAAACCTCATTCTGTCTGCTGCTGCTTATAATGCAGGTCCAAGTAATGTTTCAAAATGGATAAAAATGTTTGGAGACCCTCGGTCATCTGATATTGACCCCATTGATTGGAATGAACTTATTCCTTTTTCTGAGACACGGAACTACGTCCAACGTGTAAGTGAAGCTGAATTCATTTATCGATCTCATCTTGAGAATTGATGTATTTTTCTCTTAGAACTTATTGATAAGAGAAAAGATCATAGTGGGCGCTTATTTTGGAATATCATAAGGCTTGGATGGGCGAAAAGCTACATCTTCTGTCAAGCCATACCGTGTTAAAATTCTATCTATTGCCCCATCAAAAAGCATTTCTTGTGTCGCCTCATCAATCATATTCTTCATCATAATCTCACCTTTTCGAAGCCCAATATTGATGGGTGTTATTTTAGCAGGAGGCATATCTATTCTTTTAAGTTTACCAGGAAGCTCCGCCATGATTTTTCTAGCACTCGGAGCATCCCATAACACAATATCTGCCTTTCCTGAAATAACTTCCATAACCATTGCTGTTAGCGATGCGGAAGCATCAACAGAAGCTTGCGTCGATTGCGGAACCATTTCACGCCAATAATCTTCAGTATAATCACCAGGCATCGTCACGAATCTAGTTGCAGGATCATTTATAGCATCAAAATTACCATCATACTTCTGGTTACCTTCTTCTGTATATAAATAAACAGGTAGGTAGGCAATTGGTAACGTGTATTCTGCTTCACGTGCACGACGGGCATTTGGCCATCCACCGGAGCATTCCATGTCGTATTTTTTTACTTTAAGATCCTGAAGATACGTTGCCATACTTATTTCTTGAGTCCATTCAATTTTTAGTCCCAACCGATGACCTAACATATTTATATAATCATAAAGAACCCCTGAAAAAGCGCCTGTGTTGGGATCTTGCTCCATAAAAGGTGGGTAAATACCATAACCACATCTAATAACACCGGTCTTTATTACACGTTCATAAACGCTTCCTTCTTCTATAACCTCTGCAAAGGCAGATAGAGGTAAGGTTACAAAAAATATAAAAAATAAAGCTAGAACATATTTCATTTTTATTACTCATACAATGGGTTAGAATGATCGGCAACAAATTAAGCTATAAAGATTCATTTC
>JAJFGT010000168.1 GCA_021776015.1 Alphaproteobacteria bacterium | reverse complement strand
AAGTTTCTCATAATTTAAACTCCTAAAGTTTTTTAAGTTTTTTCAAAATAAACCGTAACACGAATCAAACCCATGAATACGCAAATCAATCATACATGATTTTTGTAAGTACACTAGTCCAATAATGCCCCAAGAAGGTACGGACACTTCCATCATCCCCTTAAAATCATTAACAAAACTTAAAGAACGCCCCTCGTTTTGACAAATTGGTCAACCTATTTGAAATAAACAGCCAGAATATGAAAATATATTGATTTAAGCTCCGCTTTTCTATAAATTAGAGAAGATATCAATATAAAAAAACCTTTAGAAAACACATAAAAATATGGGAAATATACGAACACAGAGACACCTGACAAGCCTTTTTGCTCTAACAACAGGATCCCTATTATTATCAGGGTGTGTAAGTGTAGTTCCTTATGATCAAACGACAACACTCCCTCCTCAAGAAACAAATACTTCATTTGTAAGCGGACATGAAGCTCACCTTTATAGAATTACAGAGCAAATTGGACGAGACCCTTATAACTCAGATGACCTTAAAATGGTTAGAGACTTTGATACACAGTGCCATGCAGAAGGCGATAAAAAAGGGCTTCCCGCAGAAACGATAGCAGATCTTGACCATAAAGGCTTTCGTCATCTAAATTGTTTTATTGATTACAGAGCCCTCTATTATTACTAGACTTAGAATAAAATCATAACTAGGCTGACTTTTTTAATATCTTGAAAGAAGGCTTTTGAAACCTTTTGTTCTCTGGTTTTCCAAAGAGATATCCCTGACCATAATCAATTTCAAGATCCAAAAGCTCAAATAGAGTTGGTTCATCTTCAATTTTATCAGCTATCACAGACACACCGTCCTCAGACAGAGACTCTTTAATACGATTCATCATTCTGATTCCCTCATCACTCGTAGAAAAGCCTGCTAAACGAGCCGCTGCAATCTTAATATAACGAACGCCGATATCACGCATAAACTCACGGTCAATATGTGGTGTTTCAACTTGATCCATAGAAACACCACATCCTAATTGAGCCAGAGATTTTATAATCTCAAGACTCTCTTGTTTCATTCCTTGAAAAGATGTTTGTGTAATTTCAAAAACAAGACGTCCCGCTAACGCTCTATTAGATTGTAAAAATGTTAGAAGATCCTTCATAAAGGGTAGATTTTTTAATGTGCTCTCTTCAATATTAAGCATATAGGAAAGAGGTTTCTTATTATCTTCCTCATCTTTTGAATCTTCTTTTATGGCTTCTAAGCTTTGTTGCAATAATAAATTATCCAAATGAACTTGAAGATTTTTCTCTTTTGCAATCTTCATGTATTCAGAGGCTGACAGTGTTTGACCATTCCCAACCCCCAGCCGTGCAAAAACTTCTAGCATGACAACACGCCTATGAGGAAGACGAACAATAGGTTGTAAAAATACTTCAACATAAGATCGATCAATTGCCGTCCGGATGAGCTCCTCCGTTACAGCATCACTATAATGAAGAGACTTATCCACACGTACAGGTCTCGATGCTGAAGGTGAAGAAGATGGCTTTGGAGATAAAACTTTAGGTTTTTTAGGCTGAATTGTCTTAGGTTTTGTAGAGCCCTTATTCTTATATTCAGAAGAATTTCGAGATATTTTATGAAATTCTTTTTCTGTTATCTCATTGATTTCATGAAGTAGTTTTTGCATTTGTTCAATATCATTCATCATATCATTTTGGAGATTAGCAAGAGCATTAATACGGCCAAAAAGGTTCTTTATAGAAATAGCCCCCCTATAGGACTCTAGTCCCATAAGCGCAACAACACCCATAATACCCACAGACACACTCATTATAGGAAAGCCCCAACTCCCTGCAATAATCCCAAGCAAGAGAGAGCAGATTGAAAGATAGATCGTTCCAATCACATAGATTTTATAACGAGGCGATAAGCCAGATATCTTACCCTTGATATCTTTTAGACTTTTCTTGAGATGTTTTATGGTCGTCTCCTACAAGATCTGAAAGGCTCTTACAATCATTTGCCTTTAAGATTTTTGCTATATTTTTACAGAGAATGCTTGGTAATTGAGGCCCATGATAGATCAATCCCGTATAAAGCTGGATCAGAGAGGCGCCTGCTTTTATTTTTTCAATAACATCCTCTGCTGTGGAGACCCCTCCTACTCCAATAATTGGTATATTTCCTTGTGTTTCTTTGTAAAAGGCTGAAATCACTTGAGTTGATTTGTCCTTAAGCAATGCACCACTCAATCCACCTTTCTCTTTTGAAAACTCAGAAGGCAAGAGGTCGGGACGATCAAGCGTTGTATTTGTTAAAATAATACCATCAATCTTTACATCCAAAAGAACTTTGGAAATGGCTTGAATTTCAACCTCATTTAAATCAGGTGCCAATTTTATAAGAAGAGGAGGATTATTAGATAAGTTCTTTTTTTCCTTTATAAGCGTTTTTAAAAAGGGCTTTAAAAATTCAGGATTTTGTAAATTTCGTAATCCTGGTGTATTGGGAGATGAAACATTGACTGTAATATAATCAGCATAAGGCCCTAAATCTTTAATAAGAGCCTTATAATCTTCTTCAGGTTCTGTCTGGTCTTTATTCATCCCGATATTCAAGCCAATCGGCGTTTTGACATGAGGGTTCTTCGCACAAAATTTTTGAATGTTGGCTTTAAAAACAGTCAGCCCTTCGTTAGGAAACCCCATACGATTAATGACTGATCCCGTCTCAGCATGACGAAAGATACGAGGAGAAGGATTTCCAATTTGAGGCTTTGGAGTCACGGTTCCAACTTCCACAAAACCAAACCCCATTCCTAAAAGTCCAGATATAGCTTCTGCATTTTTATCAAACCCTGCCGCTAAACCAATAGGGTTAGAAAATTCTAGCCCCAAAAGTTCAGTTTTAAGACAGGGATCTTCCCCAACATTAGGGAGTATACAAGATGGGAACATCCCTGATTTAAGAGCCTTAATTGTCAGAGCATGCGCTTTTTCAGGAGAAAGTTTAAAAATAAAAGGTTTTACAAAATTATACATATTTTTTATTAAGTGAGAGCTAAGAGCCCCCCTCTCCTTTCATATGGTTAAATCCAATCCGCATATAATGCCACCCTGTGATAACAGTCATCACAGCAGCAATAGATAATCCGACCTGTCCAATTAAAAGTGTGTAGGGCAAAACAGAATCTCCATAATGTCCTACGATTAAAAAACCTAAGGCTGTCATTTGAAGCGCCGTTTTCCATTTGGCAAGTTTCATAACAGGGACTGTCACATTTTTAGGTCCTAAATATTCTCGTAACCCAGAGATCAAAAATTCTCGTACCATGATGACCACAGCGGGTATCACCCAAATACCATCTAAACGATCCAATGCTGCCAAAACGACAAGAAGACTTCCTACTAAAATTTTATCTGCAATGGGATCTAAAAACTTTCCAAAATCAGAAACTTCATTCATCTTCCGTGCGATATATCCATCAAAAAAGTCTGTGATAGCAGCAAGAATATAAAGAAACAAAGCGGCCCATGCCGCCCATGCAAGAGGAATATAAAGAAGAAATATAATCAGCGGAATCACAAGAATCCGTGCCATCGTCATCAAATTTGGCAATGATGTCATCATAAGGTTTCCACATCCATAATAAATCTAAGTGATAGCGCATTATAAGCGCTCTATATCTCTTATCATGAGCGCATATAAATGTAAAAAACAAATCATGAAAGAGAAAGGAATATCTCAATCAGGCAAAAGAATCTTTTAGATAGCTTTATTGGCTATCCTGCTATTTTTTTTGTTGTTTCGCTATCAGAGGCACCTTTAGGATCACGAAGAACATATCCTCTCCCCCAAACAGTCTCAACATAATTATGGCCGCCCGTTGCAAGTTCTAGCTTTTTACGAAGCTTACAAATAAACACATCGATAATTTTAAGTTCAGGCTCATCCATTCCTCCATAAAGATGGTTAAGAAAAGATTCTTTGGTTAGTGTTGTTCCCTTACGGAGAGCCATAAGCTCTAAAATACCATATTCTTTCCCTGTCAAATGAACCATCTCTCCGTCAACATCGACAGTTCTGGAATCTAGATTGATATTAATCTTTCCGATCATGATAGTGCTTTGAGAGTGTCCTTGTGAGCGCCTTACAATCGCTTGGATACGGGCAATCAATTCACGTCGATCAAAAGGCTTTGTTAAATAATCATCGGCTCCATAGCCTAAGCCTTTAATTTTACTCTCCATCTCTCCTAATCCAGAAAGAATTAAAATCGG
>JAJFGT010000167.1 GCA_021776015.1 Alphaproteobacteria bacterium | reverse complement strand
TAAAATAATGGCGAAGGTTGAAATCTATATATGGACCACATGTCCTTTTTGTATTAAAGCGAAGAAACTTCTTGATCGTAAAAATATTCAGTATACAGAGTACGACATTACAGGAAATAACGATAAACGCGCTCAGATGATGATACGATCTAATGGAGCTAAATCTGTTCCTCAAATTTTTATAAATGATAAACATATTGGGGGATGCGATGCGTTGCATGCACTTGAAAGCAGTCATAAACTTGATGGGTTACTTCGGGATGAATAAGCAATGAGATTTTCATGTATACAATTAATTAGTGGAGAATCCATTCAGGATAATTTGTTACGGGCTGAAGCTTTAATTCGTAAGGCTTCGGATCAGGGGGCACAGGTAGTCTGTACTCCTGAGGTCACGGATCAAATGTTAGAAAATCGTTCAGATCGTGTTGTTGAATGCTTTACGCAGCATGAGCATCCTGCTGTTTCATTTTTTTCTAACCTTGCTCAAGAACTGTCCCTTTATCTTTTAATTGGTTCCATTGTCATTAAATCTGATGAAACGTCTGCCTTATATAATAGAAGTTTCCTTTTTGATCCTGAGGGCCGTATTCAAGCCATTTACGACAAGATGCATCTGTGTGATACAGAGCTTCCTACAGGAGAGAAATACCAAGAAAGCTCGTGCTTTCACCATGGAAACAGAGCTGTTATCTCCGAGATTAAGCAAGATGTTGTTTTGGGGATGAGTATTTGCCGTGATTTGAGATATCCTCAAATGTATAGAGCTCTGGCACGCCAAGGCGCCACCGTTATGAGTATTCCTTCTGCGTGGTTAGCAACGACAGGTGTATTGCATTGGGAAGTGCTTCTTCGGGCTCGTGCTATTGAAACAGGATGTTTTATTATTGCTCCTAATCAAGTGGGAGGACAAACGGGAAATCGTAAAAACTACGGAAATTCTATGATTATTAACCCATGGGGAGAAATCATAGCTCACACTCAAAATGAGGGAGAAGATGTCATCGTTGCAGATCTTGATTTGTCTCTCGTTGCGCAAGCCCGAAAAGCTATTCCTTGTTTCTCACATAACCCTGATTACGTGTTCTAATCTTTTCTATTCTCCGCAATTATTTTGGAGTACTTGTATAACCTTTTCTAAGGTTCCTTTCGGTGACTCTTGAGGCCCAACGGGTATGGATACGGCATTAAATGTGTTTGATGTCCAGAAATCATGACGTTCGTCTCGAGCTGCTAGTGCAACAGTAGAAAGGCCCTCTTCCAGCCAGTGAGGAAAGCATACAGTATGGGCATCTTTCGTCGGTGTAAGAATAAAATGGTTATCAGCGTGGACTTTTTTTACTTCTTTTTCGTAAGCTCCTCGCACAGGTTTCCATTCACCTGCATCTGATGATAGCGCCAGATGTCTATAAAAATCACTTTTGAGGCGCCCTATAATTGTTTCGTGTGAAGGGTCTAGGTGAATATATCTATAGCCATTTTCTTCGGAGAAAAGGGCTCTGTTTTCTTCGGATAGAAGGGCGGAGCCACTAAGGTCTGGTAAAGCATCTTTGAACATGCCTTTTTCGTGTAAGTAGGCCAACATTTCTGTTTCAAATAAACGAAAGATCTTTTCTCCAAAATCTCGAAAAACAGCTCCATCATGTAATTCAGATCTTTTCTGTGGATAGGCGGGGCTCGCCTCAAAGGGCTCTATGTCTTCGTGATCCTCTTGGGCAGCCATTAGAACATCAGGATATTCAGTTGGAAATTTGGATGCTACACAAGATAAAAAACGTTTCATCACCTCTGCGCCATCTTTGTTTGAACTTACAGGGATAGATCTATAATATCTAAATAATGCATTCGTATCTATAACCGCTTTTCCAAAATGAGCCCCAAGCATTTGAGTAATGGTTGTTTTTCCTGAGGCTGGAAGTCCAATAATAATGGGGGTTGGCTGGCTTGTCATAGAGTGTTCCTTGTTATTTTAATAATCCAAGGCATATTCATATCTAATTATACAAATCCAGACAAGTCTTTTCTTTAGACATATTGTGGATGTTTATTAAGCTACAACGATATCTACACTGACATTTAAGGCTTGAGCTATTTTTTTAAGGGCTTGAATAGAGCCATTTTTCTTCCCCGTTTCGATCTCTGTGAGGAAGGGGCGGGATATTTTAGCTTGAGCGGCAAGGTCATGTTGAGTCAGTCCACGATATTTTCGAAGAATTTTAATCGGGTGGTCTTGTCTTACCTCAAGGGCTTCCAAGATATCAGGCGGTAAATCATCAGCAGGAGAGGTTCCTTTTGCTACAAAGAGACCATCTTTTGCCATTGCACGATATTCATGAAGAGGTATCATAACATATGGTTTGCCATTTCTGTGGGTAAGGTCATAATCCATATACAGATTGTGACACATTTTTTAAGTTTGTTAAGGTTTTGTTTTAAGAAAGAAAGAGTATGAGCCAAAAATTGAAGCATCATGTCTGTCGTGTTGATAATGAAAATCAAGAGATCAAGAACGTTGTCGTTCTATTACATGGATATGGTGCCAATGGAATGGATCTATTGGATTTGGGGCAGGCTTGGGCACCACAGCTCTCAAAGACTGTATTTGTAGCGCCTGATGCGCCATTTCCTTGTGAGGCGGGTGGTGCAGGATTTCAGTGGTTTTCTCTCCAAAATTATACGCCTGATGCCATGGAGGCGGGGGCAGCAACAGCCTATCCCATTCTTAAGACATTTATGGATGAAATGAGATCTGAATATAAAGTTGATAAAATCTCATTAGTTGGATTTTCTCAAGGGACAATGATGGCCCTTTATTATGGTGTACGACATGGCGAGCATGTCTCAAATATTCTTGGTTATAGTGGTGCTTTGATGGGGGCGAGTGTTCCTGTATTGGAAACACAGAAGAACTTACCTATTCATTTAATCCATGGAGATTCTGACCCTGTTGTACCTGTTCAAGCGACGGAAATGGCATATACCCAGTTACAACGGTTGGGGTGTCATGTTCAGAAAACTATAATTCCTGATTTAGAGCATGGCATTGATCAGATTGGGTTACAAAAAGGGGGCGAGTTTATAGCGGGAGTTAGATAATGGATGAGTTAACATTTGTACAAAGAGTTAAAAAATATTTACGGATTGCCTTGCGAGTTGTCTTCTGGCTTATTTTTGTAGCTATTCTACTTTGGGTTTTTATTGTGACCTTACTTTTCTTCTTTCCTCACTATCCTCAGGAATTTCGTTTTCTTGAGTTCTTTCGTCTCTTTTCTTTGTAGGAGAGGAAAATGCTCTGTTAGTGAAGCTTCATCAAATCAAGGTTGTGAATACTGATGGCGGAGTTTTTTCCTATTGTGCTTATATATAAGTGATCCTGTCTATCTGCTGCCATTGTTTCCCATATATCGCTTAATTTTGTATTTTGTAAGAGTTCTTCTCCAATTATAATTGTATCAGTCTGAGAGTTAGCAAAACGTTCCAGAGCTAGCTCTAAACCATCCGCTGTACTAACAATGGCAAGCCCTTGGTCTATATGAATTCCACCGTTTTTGGCATCAACTGTATCGATGATCTCATGCGAAGGTTGTGCCTTTTTCTTGTTTGAATCTGAATCTATATTTTCAGCTGTCATCGTATTTCCCCAATTATTTATTTTATTTTTTTTTATATTTATAGAGAAATCTATAACATTTTATTATATGTTAAGCAAGTAAAA
>JAJFGT010000166.1 GCA_021776015.1 Alphaproteobacteria bacterium | reverse complement strand
AAAAATCAATCATTCCAAGCTTTTTTTCAACATCAGCATCGTCCAATGTTAATACACGGTTTGAAGTTATGCGTGTATCTGGAATCCCAATTTTTGCCATCATACGACGGAAATCCTCTGTATAAAGAGCCCCAGAGAGGCATTCTCCAAGCAAAATTTTGTCTTTTTGGAGGGCCGCAGGAATTCTCTGTCCTGCAAAGACATCAGAAAAATAAAGTTCTCCTCCAGGTTTTAAAACGCGATAGATTTCTTTAAATACAGATTCTTTATCAGGGGAAAGGTTGATAACACAGTTGGAAATAACGATATCAATACTGTTGTCTTCAATACCTGCCGTATTTAAATTTTCAATAAATCCTTTTATAAATTCAACATTTGGCGTTTTATAGCCGAATTTATCCATATGCCAGTCCAAATATTGATTAGCAACAGAGAGCTGTTCTTCTGTCATGTCTAGTCCTATCACACGGCCTGTTTCACCAACAATTTGGCTGAGAAGAAAGGCGTCTCGTCCTGTCCCACATCCCAAGTCAAGAACTGTACATCCTTCCGCGGCTAGCGGAAGAGGAGAGCCACAACCATAAAACTTGGACTGAACTGTTTCATGAATGTTTTTGAGGAGATCTTGAACATGTATTGGCGGAGCCTCTAATGGACAACAGGCACTTGTCTTTAAGTCACCTTTTGTCTCAAGAGTTTTGCCATAGTAATCTTGAACAATATCTAATATTTGTTCTGTCATATCTGTATTCCTTGTTAAATATAGAGGTTAAGCTTGTTCTGTCATATATCATTTCGTCATTAAGTGGAATATAGATACAAGAAAAATATAATGAAAGCATTTCTTCTATATATAGAAGGCTATCATAATATTTCAGCTTTTAAATCTAGGTTATGATTAAAGATTAGCTTAACAACATAAGACCCTGTTTATATTTATGTTTCTTCTTGTGTTCCCCCCTATTAAAGAGAGGAGGTCTTCATGTCTTATGGCACCCAATATATTAGAACTTATGCTAACCAATCCCATGAGTGCAAGTGGGTATGAACCAACGATAATTCCATATGTTAGAAAAAATATTTGAGAAAGAAGTTGGAGCCCTCGTAGTGGGAGAGTTCGTTCACGATAGATAATAGAAAATCCCGCTAAAATATTTCCGAAGGCACATAAAAATCCATACGGACTTTCCCCAAAGAGAAAAACAAGACTTAGAACAACAGGAATCATCATAAAAACAAGGTATTTAATCTGCCGTTGGACAAGAAAGATTGCCAGTGTATTTCTAAAGATAAGACAAAGAGATGTAATCGCTCCTGCCGAGGCTCCAATCAGAAGCATATGAATAACATAGAAAATATTTGAAGGTATTTGTGTAAGAATTATGTTCTTCCCAACTTTAAATTGGAAGGCTAGAATCCCTATAAAGAATGCAGTCCAGCCAAAAAATTCTGCAAAATATTCAAGGTGGAGCATTTATATCTTCTATTCTAGTTATGTGCTTCTGATTTTTATTATGCTAAAAAAGGATTAACGAAAAGTAAATTAAAGATAAATTGAGGAACCACATGAGTCTTATAGAAAAATTAAACCCTATTGTTGGGCGTCACGAAGAGCTGGCCTCACTGATGTCAGGGGAGAATTTGTCTGGAAATGAATTTACAAAGTTGTCAGTTGAATATGCAGAGTTATCTCCTATTGTTGAAGCCATACAAGCCTATAGAGTTGCGATTCGTGAGCGAGAAGATTTGCAAGAGCTTCTTAAGGATCCTGATATGAAATCAATGGCACAAGATGATCTTGTTCGTCTAAATAAAGACATTCCTATGCTCGAGTCCCATATAAAATTTGCGCTCATTCCCAAAGATGTTGATGATGCAAAAGATGCTATTTTAGAAATTCGAGCAGGAACAGGAGGCGATGAATCGGCCTTATTCGTAGCTGATTTATTGGGTATGTATAAATCTATTGCTGTTGGACGAGGATGGTCTGTGGAATTATTAGAATCGTCTAATAGCGAGGCGGGGGGCTATAAAGAGATTATTGCACGTGTGACGGGGCGAAATGTATTTTCCGCTTTAAAGTTTGAATCAGGCGTACACCGGGTTCAACGTGTTCCCGAAACAGAGTCTCAGGGGCGAGTGCATACCTCTGCTGCAACAGTCGCAGTGCTTCCAGAGGTGGATGAGGTTGATGTCGACATACAGGATAAAGACCTTCGTATTGATGTCTATCGTGCGTCAGGATCAGGAGGGCAGCACGTAAACAAAACAGAATCAGCCGTCCGTATTACTCATATGCCAACAGGAACCGTTGTGGCTATTCAAGATGAATCCTCTCAGCATAAGAATAAAGCCAAAGCTATGAAAATTTTACAGGCTCGTATCTATGACGCACAAAGGCAAAAGCTCCATGATGAACGTTCAGAGGATAGAAAATCTCAAGTGGGTTCAGGGGATCGCTCGGAGCGTATTAGAACTTATAATTTCCCTCAAGGTCGTGTAACGGATCATAGGATCAACTTAACTCTTTATAAATTAGATGAGATTCTTAGAGGGACAGGCCTTGATGAGATGATTCATGCGTTGACAGCGGAAGATCAAGCCACAAAGCTTGCAGATTTAGATGAATAACCAGAAAAAGGAAGGTCAGAAAACGCTTGAAGCTCTCTATAAGGAGCTTATTCAACGACTCACAGTCTCTGATATTGAATCACCCGTGCTTGATGCACGGTTGATTCTGATGAAAACATTAAAACTTTCTCATCTCGATTTTATTACAGGAGAAAAAGATATTACCTTTTCAGATGAAGAGTCAAAATCTGTTTATCAAAATTTAGAGTTAAGATGCCAAGGAATGCCTGTCTCTCGGATTTTTGGAGAAAGAGAGTTTTGGGGACTTCCTTTCTTTATTAATGAACACTGCCTCGATCCTCGGCCTGATACGGAAACGCTTGTTGAGGCTGTTGTTCGAGCCTATAAGACTCAAAAGAATGAGCCTTTAAGAATTGTTGATTTCGGAACAGGAAGCGGATGTATATTGATTTCTTTGCTCCATGAGTTTCCTAATGCCACAGGGCTGGCTATTGATATAAGTACAGATGCTCTTCTTGTCGCGCAAAAGAATGCTCAAATACTCGGTGTAGAAGATCGAATGGATGTCCTTTGTTCAGATTGGACGAAGGGTTTGAATCAAGACGAAATGAAACAGTTTGATATCATTGTCTCGAATCCTCCTTATATTGAGTCGGGAATTATGCCTGATTTACCCAAGGAAGTGATTCATTATGACCCTCATTGTGCGTTAGATGGCGGCAAGATAGGATTAGATCCCTATAAAATTCTTATCCCGCAAATGAATTTTTTATTAAAATCTAAAGGAAAAACTTTTTTTGAAATTGGAAAAGGGCAGGAGTCTGAAATTATCCGACTCGTTGAAAACACAGATGCGACTCTGGAGGAGCTTCACCGTGATTTATCAGGGATTATAAGGGTTGTGGAAATCTCCTGTGGGGATAAATAAAAAAAAGTTTCTTTCTGTGTTGATTGAATTATAGGGGCACTGTAATCTCAAAATCATTCAGGGACATGAGAGACCTCATCATCTTGAAAAAGACTAAAATGTTTTTTTAGGATTAAAGGGGCTTCCCACACATACACTTGTTATGTATGGTGTACGTATGATATTGTAAAATTATTATTGTTCATAATACATACGTATAAAGATATGATTTAAAATTGAGTTATTAATGAAGAGAGAAAAAATATGAGACATGGATCACCTAGCCGCCGCCCAAGAAGTCGTGGAAATAATGGGAGTAACGGAAGCAATGGAGGACGTAATAAGCCTCAGAATAGAAACAGAGTCTTCGATAGCTCAGGACCAGAAGTTCGTATTCGTGGAACGGCCTATCAAATTACAGAGAAGTACATGGTGCTTGCTAAAGATGCTACATCCTCTGGTGATCATGTTTTAGCTCAAAGCTATATGCAGCATGCGGAGCACTATCAGCGTATTGTGAATGAATGGGCAGAGCAAGATAGACCTCTTCAGGCATCAATAGAAGAAAATGAAGACTCAGAAGATACGTCTGAATCACCGTCTGTTCGCATTCCTCAGAAGATTTCTCAAGAAAATTGTGTTCTTGAGGATGCGTAAGGTATTAAATCCTATTTTAAAATCTTAAATAACGACGAGAAAGAAGGTGTTTCAACCTTCTTTTTTTGTTCTGTACTTGCAGTCAGGGGATCTTCTGGATACTATAAATGTAAATAAAGATTAGAGGAGGATATGGCATGAATTTTGAAGATCTTACAGAGAAACTAAAAACTTATTTTCAACATGCTCAGACCCTTGCCCTGAGATCGAGTCATCAATCCCTTGAATCTGAACATCTTTTGAAGGTTATGCTTGATGATCAGAGTGGTTTAATTCCTAAATTAGTCGAGATGTCGGGAGCCAATCTCCCTTTGTTAAAATCAAGAATAGACGAAGAAATTGCAAAGCTTCCTAAGGTCACAGGCTCTGGAGCTGGATCTTTGGTTGTTTCAACCAATATATCAACTATACTTGATAAGTCCTCTGAATTATCAAAACAATCTGGTGATAAGTTTATAACATCTGAACGTATTGTTCAGGCAATGTCTTTATTGAAAAAGCTTGATGTTTATAAGATTCTAGAAGAGTCTGGAGTCGACCCTAAGGCATTCAATGCGGCCATCAATGAAATCCGCAAAGGACGTACAGCAAATTCAGCTGGTGCAGAAGACCAATTTGATGTTCTCAATAAATATGCTCAAGATCTGACAGAGCAGGCACGTAATGGAAAACTGGACCCCGTGATTGGGCGTGATGAAGAGATTCGTCGAACTATTCAGGTTTTATCCCGTCGCACAAAAAACAACCCTGTCCTCATTGGGGAGCCAGGTGTTGGGAAGACAGCTATTATTGAAGGGTTAGCGCAGCGTATCGTCAAGGGAGATGTCCCTGAGAGTTTAAAAAGACAGAGATTGATGGCTCTAGATTTAGGAGCTCTTCTAGCGGGAGCTAAATTTAGGGGAGAATTTGAAGAGCGCCTTAAAGCTGTTTTAGATGAAGTTAGGTCTGCAGATGGAGCTGTTATTTTATTTATGGATGAGCTTCACACAATCGTGGGAGCTGGAAAATCAGAGGGAGCATTAGACGCAGGAAATATGCTTAAACCAGCCTTAGCGAGGGGAGAGCTCCATATGGTTGGTGCAACAACTCTCGATGAATATCGTAAATATATAGAAAAAGACCCAGCTCTTGCTCGACGTTTTCAGTCAGTTTTTGTTGGAGAACCAACGGTTGAGGACACCATTTCAATTTTGCGTGGTTTAAAAGAGAAATATGAAGTACATCATGGTGTGCGTATTACAGATTCTGCTATCGTGTCGGCTGCAAATTTATCTCATCGTTATATTTCTGACCGCTTTCTACCTGATAAGGCCATTGATTTAATTGATGAGGCCTCATCTCGGCTTAGAATGCAGGTGGACAGCAAGCCTGAAGCAATTGACGAATTAGATCGTCGTATCATTCAATTAAAGATTGAAAGGGAAGCTCTTAAGAAAGAGAAAGATAAAGGCTCAAAAGAGCGCCTGAAAAACATAGAATCTGAATTGAAAGAATTGGAAGGTAAATCCGAACATCTAACGGCACAATGGTCTTCAGAAAAAAATAAATTGAATGAAGGGCAAAAATATACGGAAGCTCTTGATCAAGCTCGTATTGCACTTGATATGGCCGAACGTGAAGGAGATTGGGCCAGAGCTGGAGAATTGAAATATTCTTTAATCCCTGATTTAGAAGAAAAAATTCTTAAAGCCTCTCAAACTGAAAAAGTATCTGTAGATAAAACTTCTCTGATCAATGAAGAAGTAAAGCCAGAAGATATAGCAGGCATTGTTAGCCGATGGACAGGGATTCCTGTTGATAAAATGATGGCAGGTGAACGAGAGAAGCTCCTTCATATGGAAGATAGTATTAGAAAACGTGTTGTTGGACAGGAAGAGCCTGTTACGGCTGTTTCTAATGCAATTCGACGTTCTCGAGCAGGTCTTCAGGCTTCAAATCGGCCAATAGGCTCCTTCTTATTCCTTGGGCCAACAGGGGTAGGGAAGACAGAGCTTACAAAGGCGTTGGCCGAATTTTTGTTTGATGATGAATC
>JAJFGT010000165.1 GCA_021776015.1 Alphaproteobacteria bacterium | reverse complement strand
ATCAATACACTTCCTATCCGTGTTTATTATGAAGATACAGATGCGGGAGGAGTCCTCTATCATGCTAGCCATATTCGATTTTGTGAGAGAGGGCGGACAGAATTTTTACGAGATCTTGGTTGGACAAACACAAGCGTAAGCCAAGAATTTGGAATTATATTTGTTGTTCGCCACATGGACGTGGATTATTTAAAAACAGCTCACCTTGACGATAAACTTGAGTTAAAAACATCCATGACAAGTATAAAACAAACCTCTTTTACAATGAAACAGGACTTGTACTGTTCAAACACTCTTCTTTTTTCTATGCGCGTTGTTTTAGCCTGTATCAATCGTGATAAAAATTTGGTAAAAATACCAGAGTCTGTGCGGAACGCCTTGGAAGCGACCCTTTCAGAAGACTCACATAGCGTTTAACTCGAATCTAACAATATATTATAATTATTTTTTAAGGAGATTATTCAATGGAGGCATCAACCGCCCTTTCAACCATTCAAAATGCAACATTGGCAGGAACACATAACATAGACTTCACTCTCTTTGGTATGTTCATGCAGGCGGATATCGTTGTTAAGATTGTAATGGGAATGTTGATTTTTGCATCTGTTTGGTCTTGGACCATTATTCTAGCAAAGAAAATAAGCCTTACACGGCTTAACCGCAGAGCCCAACGCTTTGAAGACGCCTTTTGGGCGGGAGAACCTTTAGATAAGCTTTATGATCGAGTAAAGAAAAGCCATCCTGATCCTCTTTTAAATACTTTTATGGCAGGAATGGAAGAATGGAAGACAGCAACCTCCGCAGGACTCCCTTCATCAGAAAGCCTACAGGCTGGCTTACAGCAACGCATCGAGCGTGCAATGAGTCTTTCCATCAATAGAGAAATGAACACTCTGGAGCGAGGAATGACTTTTCTTGCTAGCACAGGCTCGACAGCACCTTTCATTGGATTGTTTGGAACTGTTTGGGGAATCATGAATAGCTTTACAGCTATTGCAGGTGCAAACAATACATCTTTAGCTGTTGTTGCACCTGGTATTGCAGAGGCATTATTCGCCACAGCCCTTGGTTTACTAGCCGCTATTCCTGCTGTTATTGCCTTTAATCTGTTTTCAACAACAATCAATCGATATGCGGATCGTTTGGATGCCTTTACAGCAGAATTCATGACCATTCTTTCTCGTCACTTAGAAAGCCGAGAAACTACGACTGGACGGAACAGAAAGGTTGCTTAACTATGCCTGCACTTCTACAACATCAAGCATCAAGACATTCTAAATCTATTCGTAGGAAAGGGGGCTATCGCCCTATGTCTGACATCAATGTGACACCTTTTGTTGATGTCATGCTGGTTCTTTTAATTGTCTTTATGGTCACAGCACCTCTTTTAACCTCTGGTGTAGAGGTTAATCTTCCCGACGCAAAGGCTCCTGCCATATCTGAGACTAATAATAAACCTGTTGAAGTTTCTATTAATCTTAAAGGAAAGGTCTTTGTTGGAGAAACAGAAGTTAGTCTTAAAAAACTACCTTCACTTCTAAAATCTATTTCTAGTGAGAATATAGAACAGCAAAAAATATTTGTAAAAGGAGACCAAGGTATTGAGTATGGTGTTGTTATGAATGTTATTGCCATCATTAATAATGCAGGATTCTCAAAAGTAGCCCTTTTATCCGAGCCCTCACGATAGCAATCATTGAATGACAAAGATAAATGATCAATATAGCCAAGGAACAATAGGGAAGGGGTTTATTTACTCCTTGTTATTTCATGCTGTCATTATAGCCCTAGCGATTGTAGGTCTTCCTCATATGAAAACACGTGAATTTGAAGCGCCACAACCAATTTCTATTGAATTTGTAACAATTGATGAAATTGTAAAAACAACAAAGCCTCCTAAAGAACCAGAAAAACCCATAGAGACAAAACCTAAAGAAGATAAGCCAAAACCTCCTCCAACGGTTAACTCTGAAGTAATTCCTACAAATATAAAAAAAGAAGAGGTAACTCTTCCTCCAGAAGAATCTCCTGCTCCAGAAGAGACTTTAAAACCTGTACTCTCAGAAGAAATTGTTTCGGAAAAACCCGCTATTAAAAAGCCAAAACCTAAGCCAGAAAAGCCAAAAATTAAGCCAAAACCTAAGAAAAAAGAGCAGAAAAAGGATGAGGAAAAAACCTCTGACGCCTTTGCTTCTCTTCTAAAAAATATCTCACCGGAAGAAAGCAAGCCTCAAACTGACAGTTCACAACAAGGGCAATTATCTAAAACCATAACAGCAGATGAATTAGCGGCTGTAAGGCAACAGCTCTCTCATTGCTGGAATCTTCTCCCTGGTGCACGTGATGCTGATAAGCTCGTTGTCGAACTTCGTATAAAAGTCTTCCCAGATAGAACTGTTCAACGCGTTGATATTACTGACACATACCGTTATAAAACAGATCCTTTCTTTCGCGCCGCTGCAGATAATGCTGTACGTGCTATTAATAATCCCGCATGTAGTCCTTTGAATCTTCCTCCAGATAAGTATACTCTCTGGAAAGATATAATTTTTAACTTTGATCCTAGGGGGATGTTTTGATGAAACCTTTCATACAAAAATTTTCAATCTTATTTTTAATCTGTTTTTTAAGTGCGTCTCCTGCATCTGCTCAAATGCGCTTAGATATTACAAAGGGAACGGTTGAGCCTATTTCAATTGCAATTCCTGACTTTGTGCCAACATCTCCTGCTCAAGCCCAACTTGCACGTAATATTCCAAATCTTATTTCAAATAACCTCGTCTCTTCGGGACTTTTTAGAAAAATAGATTCAAAGAGCTATATTCAAGATGCTATGTCGGCGGTTAATAATCCTCGATTTGGAGAATGGCGCTCTATTAATGCGAAGGCGCTCGTATCTGCAAAACTCGTTGATGAGGGAAATGGAGATACTCGAATAGAATATCGACTCTGGGATGTCTTCTCACAAAGACAACTCAATGGAATGGCCTATGTCGCTAACGCTCAAAATTGGCGTCGTATAGCACATCTAATTTCAGATGACATTTTCAAACGCATGACAGGTGAAGATGGTTATTTTGATACACGCATGGTCTATATTGCTGAAAGTGGAAGCATGGGAAAGCGTATAAAGCGTCTTGCTATTATGGACCTTGATGGGGCCAATCATAAATATTTGACCCAAGGTAATGAACTCGTTTTGACCCCTCGATTTTCACCCAATGAGCAAATGATTACTTATCTGTCTTATAAAAATGGCAAACCTCGTGTTTATCTTCATAATTTACAAACTGGAAAACAAACCATCTTGGGGGATTTCCCTGGTATGACTTTTGCTCCTCGATTTTCACCAAGTGGACGCCATGTTATTATGAGTCTTGCTAAAAATGGGAATACAGATGTTTACGAACTTGACTTAAACACACAAAGAGCACGACAAATAACAAGAAACTCAGCCATTGATACAAGCCCTAGCTACTCTCCAGATGGAAAAAGAATTGTTTTTGAATCAGACA
>JAJFGT010000164.1 GCA_021776015.1 Alphaproteobacteria bacterium | reverse complement strand
CCCTCTTTGAACCAGCTGTAACGGCCTCGTGAAGATTGTCCAAAATCTAAAACAGATCTACATTCCTTAACAAGAAAACCAACTTTTTCATCAAGTAAATCCTCTGAGGTATAGGCAAAGGATGTATCAATTTTTGTACGTTTTATAAGAGCCCTTAAAGCCTCATTTTTTTTATCCATGGCCTCCTTCATTGAAGAAATATCAGGGACTTTTTTCTGAGAAGAAATTTTGGTCATTGTTTATCCTAGGCTATTATCTTGGGCTATTATCTTGAGAATTCATTCATCATAAAGGAGTTTAGGTTATTTATACAAGCAGAAAAATCCGCTATTTTGCAAGATTTTTCTTTAAACGTCGGCGATACACAGAAGATGGAATATTCATGGCTTCACGATACTTTGCAACGGTTCGACGTGCGATATCAATTCCTTCGATTTGAAGAAGATTAACAATTTTATCATCAGATAAAACGGACTCAATTTTTTCTTCATCAACCAAAGTTTTAATTTTTGCTTTAACCGCTTCTGAAGAATGCGTATTCGATCCTTCCATCGCAGGGATAGATGAAGAAAAGAAATATTTGAGTTCAAAAAGCCCTCGAGGGGTTCCAATATATTTATGGCTTGTCACACGACTAATTGTACTTTCATGCATGCCAATTTCTTCTGCAATGTCTTTAAGAACTAAAGGTTTTAAAAATTCAATTCCATATAGAAAGAAAGGATTTTGCTCTTCTATGATAGCAGCAGACACTTTTAAAATAGTTTGCGCTCGTTGATCCAATGCTCGCACCAACCAGCTAGCAGCTTGCATGTGTTCACTTAAATAAGCTTTATCTTTTTTATTAGAGGCCTGATTTAAAACAGTTGTATAATACTCTTTATTAACAAGGACACGAGGAAGCGTTTCAACATTCAACTCAACCTTCCATCCACCTCCTAAATCTCGAGAGAGTTTTTTCATTAAAACATCAGGAACAATAGTCTGGGTTACCGAGTGTTCAAAATCAGCCGCAGGCTTTGGACGAAGAGCACGAATGTCTACGGCCATTTCTTGAACAATATCTTCATCAACTCCGCAGATTTGAGACAATTTTTTAATATCATGTTCTCCTAGAAGATGGAGATTTTCGAGTAAAATTTTCATAGAAGGAGCCAGACATTTTTTCTCCTCCAATTGAAGCGATAGGCATTCTTTAAGGTCTTTTGCAAAAATACCTGTGGGATCAAATTGTTTAAGGCGAGCCAATAACCCTGTAATTCTTTCTATAGAACACCCAAGACGCTCTGTTAGCTCATGAGGGTCCTCTCGTAAGTAACCAGACTCATCAAGCTGCTCGATAAGAAGCGCTCCAATCATACGATCTCTGGGATCCTTAAAACTCATATGGAGTTGCTCTCGAAGATGATCTCGGAGTGTTTTCTTATCTGGAATTGTATTTTCCTGCATACTATCGATTCCTCCTCCACCTATCTCATTTTTATGAGAACTGCCTTGAGAAGAATCAGCCTCTGATGAACCTATATCAAAATCTGGAAGAGGCTCCTCTTCTGATGGTTCCTGTTCTTCATCTGAAGCTTTGTTGTTATCATCATCTTCAGAAGCAGATTGTGATTCATCTCGTTCCAGTAAAGGATTTTCAACAAGAACTTCATCCAGATATTCAGATAATTCCATATTCGACAATTGCAACAACTTGATAGCTTGTTGCATTTGCTGGTTCATAACCAGTGTCTGGGATTGATTCTGCCGAAGGTCTAAACGAGGAGTCTGAGGTTTCATGATAATAAGTCTATCATGAACATAAGAAATTTATAGTGAAAACCCTTCACCTAAATAGACTTGTCTTACATCATCATCTGCAACAATTTCTTCAGCACTGCCTTCCATTAAGACTTTTCCATCATGTAAGATGTAAGCTCGGTCTACAATCCCTAATGTATCTCGTACATTATGATCTGTAATCAAGACACCAATTCCACGAATTTTAAGTTGTCCAATCAAATCTCGAATATCTCCAACGGCAATAGGATCAATTCCTGCCAAAGGTTCATCTAAGAGAATAAATTGAGGGCGTGCTGCTAAAGCACGGGCAATTTCACACCGACGGCGTTCCCCACCAGATAGCGCGACAGAGGGTGTTCGACGCAAATGTGCAATGGAAAATTCAGCAAGGAATTCCTCTAATAAAATCTCCTGTCGATCCTTTGGCATATCTTGTCCTTGAAGAACTAGACGAATATTATCTTCTACATTTAACCCTCGAAAAATTGAAGATTCTTGGGGTAAATAACCCATTCCAAGGCGCGCCCGTTGATACATCGGCAAATGCGTAATATCACTCCCATCCAATAAAATAGATCCGTTATCTCTCTTAATAAGCCCCATCATAATATAAAACATGGTAGTTTTTCCTGCACCATTAGGGCCTAAAAGTGCAACGGATTCTCCCGCCTTCACATGCAAAGAAACATCACGAAGAATTGGCTTTTTCTTATAGCTTTTTGAGATATGTTCTGCAGATAGCCCTTGTATCACAGGCTTTAAGTTGCTTTTAGTATTGAGAGTCAAAGATAACGTCCTTTAATTTGGCTTTAATTAGGGGCTTCTGTGATTGCTAATTTCACACCCAAAGCAATAAACAATGTTCCACACACACGGTCAACCCATTTTGAAATCATAAGAAATTTATTACGAACTGATGGAACTGTCAGAAAAATAGAGACCAATGAAAACCAAATAACAACTAAACTAAAACAAACAGAGCCATATACTATATAGATCCAAGCGGGATCTTCGGGGCGTATAAATTGGCTAAATAAAGCTAAAAAGAATAACGTCGCCTTTGGATTCAAGAGATTTGTTATAAATCCTTGTGTCAAAGCTTTAAATGCAGATATTGATTGTTTGGATGGCTGCCCATTCACATGAAGCGTTTTCATTCCATTTGATCTCAACGCTTTAATACCCATATAAATCAAGTAACATGCCCCTATTGCCTTGATAAGAGTAAAGGCAATAACAGATTGTGAAATTAAAACAGCAAGTCCTAATGATGTATAGGTCACATGGATAACAATACTAAGACCAAACCCTAAAGCTGTCCAAAACCCAATCAATCGTCCATAAGACAACGAATTTCGAACAGCCATCACAAGATCAGGCCCTGGAGACACAACAGCTATACCAAAAACCCCAGCAAGAATTAGGGCGTTTACTAAAATATCCATAAATTATTTTTATCATAATACCACATATAAAAGAAGTATTTTATCTCAAACTCTTCTTCATTTTATTTTAGACAAGAAGAGAAGTAGAAAAGTATAAAATTTACAATGAGCGTTTCTAAAAAATCCTTGTTGTTTAAGTCTACTCTTCATAGACTGTTTCTATGATGGCTCAAAAGAAAAAATCACAATTTAAAAACTGGCTTCCTCACATAAAAAAACAGATACATGCTCTGGCTCCAAAACCATCATCTCAGATAGAAAACCTCAAAGTTTTTCTTGATTCTGCTCCTGGAGAATATTTTGGTTGGTCACATGGAACGGACACAATTCTTTATAGCCCCGGATTTTCTCGATTATTTGGAGCAGAGTCTTTCTCATCTCATGATGATATTCAAAACGCACTTGAACCTTTTGATGCAGCTAGCTTTGAAACAACACTTAAGGCTTATAAAAAAGACCCTCGATCTAAAGATCTTATCGTTCAAA
>JAJFGT010000163.1 GCA_021776015.1 Alphaproteobacteria bacterium | reverse complement strand
TGAAAGATTTAGCAGGGCAGGGCGCTGTATTTGATGTTGATATCAAAGAAATCCAAGAACCTAAGCCTGCTGAGATTAATGATGAATTGGCTAAAAAACTAGGTCTTGAAAATAAAGAGGCTCTTGAAACGGCTGTTAGAGAGCAAATCTCTAAGGACTATTCATCTTTTACAAAAGCGAAGCTTAAAAGAAGCATTTTAGATGCATTGGATGTTGAGCATAGCTTTGAACTTCCTCAAACAATGGTAGAGCAAGAACAAAAACATATTGAAGATCAGTTAAAGCGTGAAGCGGAATCTCAGGGGGAAGAATTTAAGCCTGAAGATGAAGATTTTAAACCTCTTGCAGAACGTCGTGTGCGTCTTGGATTGATTTTGGCTGAAATTGGTCGTGAGAAAAAAGTTGAAGTGACTCAGCAAGAATTACAAAATGCTGTGATTACTGAAGCTCAAAAATACCCAGGTCAAGAGAAACAAGTATTTGATTATTATAGTAAAAATCCTCAGGTTCTTGAATCTTTAAAAGCTCCTATTTTTGAAGATAAAATTATTGATCTTATTGCTGAGCAAGCCAATGTAACAGAGAAAACGGTTACAGTTGAAGAACTGACAGCTGAAGATGAAGAGTTGCCTGTTGGAAAAGGAAAAGCGGAGAAGAAGAAAGCAGAATCTTCAAAAGCGGCTCCTAAGAAAAAAGCCACTCCTAAAAAAGCAAAGCCAGCTGAAAAATAAGTTGTTTTGAAATAGACTAGTATTTCACTTAATTTTATAAACAAGGGCTAAATATTAAATTTATGCCCTTGTGAACTTTGGCAAGTAGCACCGCTAATAAGAGGTAGCTCTTGCCGTGCGCCTGTATTTATATCCGAAACACTTAGGAATGAATCGTTGATGACGCTTGACCATATCTGAGCAGAGCGTCCTTCAAACTTAACTGTTGTGTAAGGTTCTGCGATGTTGTGTGGTGTCCCTGTGTGACAGCTATATGTTTTGTCATCCTCAAAAGGTGTCGGTAGGCTAACACTGACTGAGGCAAGAAGAAAGGCGGTGCTTGTAAGTGCAAGCCCTATAATGGGTGTGCTCTCTAGAAAATTTGTATTATCTGGCGCTGTATCATCTAAATATGTTTGCTCTGGTTTTACAAAGTATGAGGAGCTCATAAGGAACGGCTTTCTTTAAAATAATTTAGGTTGTTAATACATTAATTTAGTTTACGTATCACAAAAAATATCCGTTAGCAAGTAAAAAATAACATCTTTAATTCTCCTTATTCACTATATATTTGTGTTGGAGTATGTTCTTTCTTGATCTCTTGGCGTACGCACGCTACCTTACTGAGGACGTTTTTCAAATGGACACTATTATTTATTACAATTATTTTTCACATTATAAAGGATCTTTTTATGTCACATAGCTCTTCCATGATTTCTCCCTCTGTTCCTCAAAGCTATCTTGTTCCGACTGTGATTGAGCAAACGAATCGTGGGGAACGCGCCTTTGATATTTTTTCAAGACTTTTGAAAGAACGGATTGTTTTTCTTACGGGGCAAGTGAATGACGATGTGTCATCTTTAATTTGTGCCCAGCTTTTATTTTTAGAATCAGAGAATCCTAAGGCAGATATTTCTTTGTATATTAATTCGCCAGGAGGTGTTGTGACTTCAGGAATGGCGATGTATGACACCATGCAGTATATTCAACCAGATATTGCAACAGTATGTATTGGACAGGCATGTTCCATGGGGTCTTTATTATTGGCAGCAGGTGCTCCAGGGAAGCGTTATGCTCTTCAAAATGCGCGTGTCATGGTGCATCAACCATCTGGTGGCGCACAGGGGCAAGCCACTGATATTCAGATTCAGGCTAAAGAAATCCTGAGCTTGCGGAGTCGCCTCAATCAAATTTATGTCGATCATACAGGTCAAAAACTTAAAGTCATTGAAGATGCTTTAGAACGAGATAATTTTATGTCAGCAGATGAGGCCTGTAAATTTGGTCTTATTGATAAAGTTGTTAAGACAAGAGGCGATATTGATGCTCATCTTAAGACACTTGAGAAGAAGAAAAAGAAATAATAACTAAAGTGACTGTAAATCTGAAGGGTATTAGATGCTAAATTTGGACGAGACGACAGAAGAAAAAGAAACTCTGCCTATATTGCCTTTGCGTGATATCGTGGTCTTTCCTCATATGATTGTGCCGTTATTCGTAGGGCGTGCACAATCTGTCCGTGCTCTTGAGGATGTAATGAAAGGAGATAAGAAAGTTCTCCTTTTAACGCAGAAAAAACCCTCTATTGATGATCCTAAGATTGAAGATTTGTTCGATATAGGGACAACAGCAACAATTCTCCAGCTTCTAAAACTTCCAGATGAAACAGTAAAAGTTTTGGTTGAAGGACATGAGCGCGTTAAAGCAGAAAATATTCGATCTTATAATCATGATTTCTTGATTTCAGATATTTGTGCAATTGAAGATACTTCTCCATGGAATGAAGATCTAACAGCTCTTGGAAAAGCTACGATTTCTCAATTTGAGCAATATGTTGATCTTAATAAGAAAATTCCTCCAGAGGTTTTGGTGTCTTTACAGCAGATTTCAGAGCCAACGAAATTGGCCGATGTTATGTCGTCGCACCTTG
>JAJFGT010000162.1 GCA_021776015.1 Alphaproteobacteria bacterium | reverse complement strand
CTTGGTCAAATTATTACAACACATGGCAATATGTAGTCTATGATAATTATTATGGGCCTAATCTTTGGTGTAATCCCGCACATATTTTACCCCTTACATCAGATCAAATCGCTTTAACTGATCATATAGATACCTTTAGCGCACAAGGAAGCACTCTAGGAAATCTCGGTATGGCATGGGGATATCGCCTTATCTCTCCAGCTGAACCCTTCACAGAAGGCGCCGCCTATACAGATAATGATTGGAAAAAAGCTGTTGTCATGATGACGGATGGAGATAACTATATCAATTCACACTATAGCGGATATGGAGGATACACACAAAATAACGTGACTGTTAATGACCTCAATGATCGTTTAGAAGAAACCTGTACTAACATGAAAGACAAAGGAATCATTGTATACACAATTACATTTACGTATCAAACAGGAACAAATAATGGTGTCCCCGTCTATAATATTAATGATGAGACGAGAGCTGTCTATGAACGCTGTGCTTCCGATCCAGATGATTATTACGATGCCCTTGGACAGGAAGACCTCATTAATGTGTTTGAAACGATCAGCCGAGAACTCAGTAATATTCATATTAAAGGATAAGTTAATACACCAAAAGAAAAGCTCTATTTCATATTTTTATGAATAGAGCTTTTCTAAAAACTTAACTTATACTCCATTAAATTATTTCACCTTTTTTACAAAAAATTATTAAGCTTTTGATTTTACACTCAAAGGTGTAAATATTATTCCATGGAAGACTGGCACATTTTTTCTGTAGAACAAACCGCACAGACGCTAAAAACAAGCGTTTCTAATGGGCTGTCTGATACAGAAACAAAGATTAGACTTCAGAAATATGGCTTAAATAAGCTGATCGAAGGTAAAAGTGTCCACTGGTATCATATGTTGCTTCGACAATTTATGAGCATACTCATTTTAATTCTCATCATTGCAGCAGGCCTCTCCTTTTTCCTCGGTGATACAATCGATGCCCTCGCTATTTTTACTATTATTATACTCAATGGATTACTCGGTTTTGCACAAGAATGGAAAGCAGAAACATCGTTGCAAGGTCTGAAAAAAATGCTAAATCCTCGATGTCGTGTCATTCGTGATGGAAACATCAAAGATATGGATACAGATCAACTTGTACCAGGTGATTTTGTATTGCTGGAAAGTGGCAATATGGTACCCGCTGACATTCGTTTAACCCACACGATCAATCTCAAGACAGATGAAGCGTCTCTCACGGGTGAGTCTACATTGGTCAAAAAAGATATCCAAGCCGTCGGACAAGATGCTCATATTTCTGAAAAAAGCTGTATCGCATGGACAGGGACGCATATTGTCAATGGATGTGGTCAGGGCATCGTCATCGCCACAGGCATGGAAACTGAATTTGGGCGTATTGCTCAGTTAACAGACCAAATTAGAGAAACATCTACCCGCCTCCAACAACAACTCTCCGTACTGGGTAAACAACTCGCTCTCATGGCATTAAGTGTTTCTCTAGTGATTGTCGTCATTGGCTGGTTAAGCGGAAAACCTCTTGCTGTAATGTTCATGGCAGGCGTCTCTCTAGCGGTATCAGCTGTTCCTGAGGGATTACCTGCTGTTGTTACAATCACATTGGCGTTAGGTGTGGGCATTATGTCACGGCGGAAGGCTTTACTCCGACATTTACAAGCAGCAGAAACTCTTGGAGCCGTATCTGTCATTTGTACAGATAAAACGGGAACATTGACAAAAAATGAAATGACCATTCAAAAAGTCTGGATGGCAGAGTCTAATATCGCTATTAGTGGAACAGGTTACGATCCCAACGGAATCTTCAGTCAAAATGGACAAAGCATTGACCCATTAGAAAACCCAGATCTCAAAGCGCTTTTAGAGACAGGATATAAATGTAATCATGCGCGCCTTCTACATACAGATACAGAGTGGCATACTATTGGGTCGCCAACAGAGGCAGCCTTTATTGTTTTAGCAAGAAAAGCAGGATTAGAAGAAATATATAGCAAAGATATATTCACGGAATTTTCTTTCAACTCTACACGTAAAAGAATGTCAGTCGTAGAAAAAAATGATACGGGTTTCATGGTACATCTCAAAGGCGCTCCAGAAGTTTTATTATCTCGATCTTCTAGAATATTGATAAATGGCAAAGAACATATTCTTGATGATCGTATGAAAATAAAGATTGAGCACGCCTATCACGAATTTGCTCAAAATGGTTTACGAACAATGGCGTTAGCTCGTAAAATTCTTCCTGGTGAATCTGCAATAGATGAAGACATGGCAGAAAATGACTTAATATTTTTGGGTATTGTTGGAATTATTGATCCGCCAAGATCAGAGATTCGTGAGGCTATAGAAAAAACATATAGCGCTGGGATTAGAGTTATAATGGTCACAGGAGACTCTCCAGATACAGCCATGGCTATTGCCAAACAAATTGGCTTAAAAGCAGAAAAGTCCTGCACAGGCGCTGAGTTTTCTAAAATGAGCGATGACGATGCTTTTAATCTACTGAAAGAAGATGTCATCTTTGCTCGTACTGTTCCAGAAGATAAATTTCGTATTGTAAAATTACTACAGTCACAGTCACAACTTGTTGCTATGACAGGAGATGGCGTAAATGATGCTCCAGCTCTAAAGCAGGCAGATATCGGAATTGCAATGGGAATACGCGGAACTGATGTTGCAAAAGGTGCCTCTGATATGGTTTTAACCGATGATAATTTTGCCTCTATTGTAAGCGCCATAGAAGAAGGTCGGCGACAATATGCCAATATTCGCAAATTTGTACGCTACCTAACCTCCTCCAATATAGGCGAAACTTTAGCCATATTCATAAGCATTTTATTAGGTCTTCCTCTTATCTTATTACCAATTCAAATCCTATGGGTCAATTTGGTAACAGATAGTGTAACAGCTCTGTCCTTAAGTGTTGAAAAAGCAGAAGCTAATATTTTAAAAGAACCTCCACGCTCAATTTCACAACCTATTCTTGATAAACGAGCCATTTTGATTCTAGGGTTTTTTGGGTCTTATATTGGAATTATGACTTTTATGTTATTCCAGATTTATCTTGATGAGAGCTATGCTCTGGCAAATAGTGTTGCCTTTACAGGAATGGTGCTCATGGCAAATATTCATGCTCTTAATTTTCGCAACCTACACTCTCCTCTACATCACGTTGGCTACTTCTCTAATCCTTGGCTTCTCATTGCAATCATTGGAATGCTAGGGCTCCAAATTTGCGCTGTTTATACACCCTTTCTACAACAAGCCCTCAATACTGTGCCTCTTGGATGGTCTGATTGGGGAATTATTTTGGCCGTTTCCTTACCATTAATTATAGTGACGGAGATTTATAAAACAATACAATGTAAGAGACATCTAGGTTCTGATATCTCATCCCAACCCATATGTACGTAGAATATAACCAATAATAAAAGCCAATCCAGCTGCAATTAAACCAATACATAAAGTTTGCACCCCCTGTCTCCACCATCTATGTACAGACCATTGGCTTTTGAAGGAACCTATACAAAAAAAGGTTAGACTGGATAAAAATAAAGCCAATTCAAAAGCATGAGGAAGCCCAAAAACAAAAGGCAATAACGGCATAGATCCACAAACAACAAAAGATATAAAGGTATGCAATCCCGTTTTAAAAGGCGGTTTCTGCAGTGGACTCATCGCATATTCTTCATGAAGCATGGTATTGATCCATATCTCTCTATTTTTAGAAATAGTATCAACTACATTTTCAAGGTTTTTTCCTTTGAAACCCTTAGCGGCATAAATTTGTCGAATTTCTTCTTTTTCTCCTTCAGGGTTTGTATTGATATGATCCTCTTCTTCTTTTCTCAGACGATCGTAATTATCAACATCCGTCTGAGCACTCGTATAGGCTCCCGCTGCCATAGAAAATCCATCTCCAATGAGATTTGCAATTCCCAGTATTACAACAATCGCAGGAGACAGACTTGCACCTGTTACACCCGCCACAATAGCAAAAGTTGTCACAACACCGTCAACCCCCCCATAGACCCATTCTTTTAAATAACTTACACTTGGCCCTTTAGAAAGCCGTGCTCTAATATCTTCTGGTTTGTGAGAATGGTTTCGTTCAAACATGCCTAACTCTTTCTTTCACAGGCTTTAAAAAAAGCCTATAAGTGAAGTATAAAAATAGGGTGCTTATGATTTACAATGATAAAATATCAAAGTCATGGCACATTTTGATACTATAGAGAATATCGTTACATTTAAAAAGCGGAGTTTGAATCATGAAAATTGTTATCTTTGAGTTCGAAGAATGGGAACGTCCCTATTTCGATCATTTTATGGATAAAAACGATGTTATCTTTGAGCAAGCTCCATTGGACGAACAAACCGCATCCAAGTATCAAGATGCTGATATTGTGTCTGTTTTTATCTATTCTGATCTTGGGTGCCCAACATTAAAACAGTTTAAGCAACTTAAATTCATTGCAACACGTTCCACTGGTTTCGACCATATAGATATTCCTTACTGTACCCAAAAAGGCATTAAGGTAAGTAATGTACCAAGTTACGGTGAAAATACTGTAGCAGAACACGTCTTTGCCCTGCTTTTATCCATAAGTCATAAAATACCAGATGCCGTAAACCGCACAAGGCAAGGAAATTTTTCACAAGAAGGGCTACAAGGATTTGACCTATGCGGTAAAACGATAGGCATCATAGGGACGGGTGTTATCGGGCAGAAAACAATAAAAATTGCAAAAGGCTTTGATATGGACGTACTGGCATATGATATCGAACCAGATACGATCGCTGCCAAAAAACTAGATTTTTCCTATGTGTCCTTACAAAATCTTTTATCCCAATCAGACATTATCTCTTTGCACGTTCCAGGAAATAAGGAAACCTATCACCTTCTTTCAAATCCAGAATTTTCTTTGATGAAAAAAGGCGCTATCTTGATTAATACGGCCCGTGGAGATGTCGTTGATGTCAAAGCTTTATTACAGGCTTTAGCCTCAGAAAAACTTTCTGCAGCAGGTTTAGACGTACTCCCAGAAGAACCCACCATCCGTGAAGAATCTGAACTACTCCGATCCCTCTTTACTGAAAAACATAACCTTGAAACGCTTCTTGCCGATCATGTTTTACTTCACATGAAAAATGTAGTTATTACACCACATAGTGCTTTTAATACAAAAGAAGCTGTCGCACGTATTATTCAAAAAACAGTTAAAAACATTGACGAATTTTGTGAAGGCAGGCCTACTCATCTTGTAAATTAAGATAATAAAACATTTTTAAGAGGGATTAACGAATGACTAAATGGAAAAACGAACCTTTTTCAATGAACGTAACGGCCGGAGATATAAAAGCTTTTTGTATGTGTGGATTGTCTGATAACGCGCCCTTCTGTGATGGCGCCCATGTCACAACGGACAAAAAACCCCATGTTGAAAAGTTCACAGAAGACAAAACAATTTATATATGTGGTTGTCGAGAATCTAGTAAAAGCCCCTATTGCGATGGGACACATAAGACGCTTTCAGAAACTCAATAGCTTCCTTAATGTTATTTTGTAGGAAATGTGTCTTTTGAGACTAAATCGATAACATACATAACAGCATCCT
>JAJFGT010000161.1 GCA_021776015.1 Alphaproteobacteria bacterium | reverse complement strand
ATCATAAAAGTATCTACAAAATCGTATCTTTTATTAATATCTTGAGAAAGCTCGAGAAGGATAGATTTCTGAACACAATCAATTTTATTGAGAATAAGACTTACCGATTTTCCTTTAAGATCTAAAATATTTGGCAAACATCTTTCAATAGATTTGCAGGCGAGAGCTGCATCAACTACGAATAGTATAATATCAGCATCAGCCGCACTTTGCAGAGCGGAATTAACCATGGCACGATTTAAACCCTCTTTATTAGTTATAAAAATCCCTGGAGTATCTACCAATATAATCTGAGAATGATCCTTTACAAAAATCCCTTTCACAGGAAAACGTGTGGTTTGAACTTTGGATGACACAATTGAGACATGTTGTCCAACAAGGGCATTTGTTAATGTTGATTTTCCAGCATTTGGAGCACCAATCATGGCAACAAATCCGCATTTTGTCTTATGGTCTGTACTTAAATCTGATGGAGAGAAAGATTTCATGTAAGAAATTCCAATAGTTTTTTTGCAGCATCTTTTTCAGCTTGACGTCGATTTAAGCCTTTTGCCTCTTGTGGGGGATGTCCTTTAACAATAACACGAACTGTAAACTCTGGTGCATGATCAGGACCTTCTCGTTTTACAATTTCATAATTTGGAATTTCAAATCCTCGACCTTGAGCCCATTCTTGTAGCTCTGTTTTAGGGTCTCTAGGGGGATATGTCATAGTATCTACATATTGTGCCCAATGTTTTTCAATGAGATGTTGGCAAGGTTCAAATCCACCATCTATATACATAGCGCCAAGTAAAGACTCCATAACGTCTGCAATGATATTTTCATTGTCAACAATGCCGTCGTTTAATGAAAAGATATGAAGATCAATTCCAATTTTTCGTCCAATTTCTGCCAAGGTTTCTTTACAAACAAGAACGGAAAAACGACGGGCCAGGTCGCCTTCATTTTCATCAGGATATTTTTTAAAAATAATTTCAGAAACAGCTAAGCCCAAGACTCGATCTCCAAGAAATTCTAGTCGCTCATAATTGGGGCTTGTTACACTGGCATGTGTTAAGGCACATTCTAACCAGTTACGATCCTTAAAGTTATACTTTAGAATTATTTCTATTTCTGAAAGATGACACTCTGTTTTGGATGCCATGGTTATTTTATCTTTTTCAATTTGTTTTGCATGTTTAATGTTCATGTATACTTGTCTAGTTTAATGGATTTTCTGAAATAAACGGTCATAACGTATAGTAAAGGGCCATTTCCAAATTTCATAGATCCGCGCCGTCCCCTTCGTTGAGAAAAAGATAAATCTGGCATGTCCTACAAAATTCTCAAGTGGAACAAATCCTACATGATCCATAACACGACTATCTTGCGAATTATCTCGATTGTCTCCCATCATAAAGTAATGCCCCGCTGGTATTGTAAATTCTTCTGTATTATCAAGAGGATGATTGTCTCCTAATTCTTGTATTAAATGAATAACATCATTGGGAAGAGTTTCTGTATATTCAACGGCTTCAAAAGTTCGTCCAAAATCATCTTTGTACTCTTTAAATCCTATCATTTCACGTGGAACAGATTTTTTATTGATATAAAGATGCCCATTGATGACTTGGAGTGTATCACCTGGGAGTCCAATAACACGTTTGATATAGTCAATAGATGTATTTAAAGGAAGTTTAAATACAGCGACATCTCCACGTTGTGGAAGATTGTCACTTGCAATTCGTCCTTCAAACCCTCCCAGACTTAATGGAAAAGAATGTTTGCTATAACCATAGGAATATTTTGAAACAAATAAATAGTCCCCAACAAGAAGGTTAGGTACCATAGATCCTGATGGAATATTAAAAGGTTCAAACAAAAAAGTACGTATAACAAGAGCTAAAAGCAGTGCAAAGAATGCCGTTTTTAAGAGGTCTCCAATGCCTTCCTTTTGGTTATCTGCGCTCATTGTAAATATTCCTTTTGTTCATAAAATAATGTCGTGTCTAAACTATGTTAGAAACGGTGTCAGGTAAAGCCTCAATAATAACCATAGCCTCTGCTAAAGGAGGTTCATCTGTGAGTGTAAGATGAATGACTGCTTGAAATCCTTTTGGAGTAATGTCTTCAAGTTTTTTTTGAGCCCCTCCAGTAAGTTTTAAAATAGGTTGTCCTGTATCTATATTTTCAACGCCAATATCTTTCATAAAGACACCTTGAGAAATACCTGTTCCAAGTGCTTTTGATAAAGCTTCTTTTGCGGCAAAGCGTTTGGCATAAATTGCGCTATGTCCATTGATAGAACGTACTTTTTCTGCACGATCAATTTCTATGTCAGTAAAGTATTTTTGAATAAAGCGGGAGTTAGGTTTTTCCAATAGATTTTCAATACGGCGTATATCTGCTATGTCTCGTCCAATTCCTAAGATCATAGTCTAACGTCCTTTTGCACGATCAATTTCAATGACTTCTACAGTTGCACGAAGAGCCGCCATTACATTATTAAGGTGATTTGTATCAGTT
>JAJFGT010000017.1 GCA_021776015.1 Alphaproteobacteria bacterium | reverse complement strand
TATTCTGCACCAAGTCCTTTGCAAAGAGATCGTTTTAATCGTCTCTATCAAACAACATATGGTGAAAGAGCCCCTCGCTTGGCAAGTATGGGGTATGATGCCGTCGCCCTTGCTATTTCTTTGGCAAATCGTGGAAATCAGTTAGGCGAGGATCAAGAGTTTAAATACTCTAAAGAGTTGCTCACAATTTCAAATGGATTTTATGGCCTTGATGGGATTTTTAGATTTAATCCCAAGGGGCAGGTTGAACGAGGTCTTGCTATCATGGAATTATCTAGAGGGCGATCTGTTATTCGTCAGAGGGCCCCCCAAAGTTTTCAATAGAGTCTGTTGATAGCTTTTTTAATTCCTCTAAATAACAATTTTTATAAAAAAAATTGACACTTCTTATTAAGAAGGCTACATAATATTACTTAATATGTATATTATTGTTTTCTCGCGACCTTTTAATAAAAGATTTTAATATGTCAAAAATTATAGTTCAATTTAGAAATAAGAGCAAAAATTCTTCAGAAATTCCTAAAAATATTGTGTTGCCTGAATCTGAATCAAAGGTTATCAGAAGCTTGCTAAATTTAGGGAAGGCTCCTGCACCTGCGATTTCCAGAGCTTCGAAAGAAGCAATCTCTATATCAAGTGTTTATACCCTCCTAGCAAGGTTGAAAAAAAAGAGTGTTGTTAGTAGAGAAGAGGTGGCTCCATCTGAAAATGTTTTTTACAAAAATATTTTCTATAGAGTAAGTCTTAACGTCTCTTTATTCGATGCAGAGACAAAGGAACAATTAAAAGAAACAGCATTGAAAACCAAAGGACAATTAACGGTTATAAAAAACGAATAGATAACCCTAATCGTACAAAGAGAAATAGAGCTCCCTATGAGTTTTCTTGAATGGGTAATGAGAGGTTTTTTTGAACTAGTTTTGTATCCAAGGCATGAATAACTTACTGTATTCTTATGAGGATTTTTTAGAACCCCATTTTCTTGATTTTGCTTTTTCTTTTTGCCTATAATTTTTAACCAATAAATCACAGAGATCATTTAATTGATCTTCATGTTCTTTAAGAAGTTCTTCCGTGAATTGTTTCAGACGTTTTATATTTTCTGGGCGCGCATCATCAATATTTTGGCTCGGTATTTTATGAGCATTAGACTCATTTGGAATCAGAGACTTATTAAATACAAACAAATTTCCATCAATTTCTTCTTCGAAAGCAGGGGAAAGAGCGGATTCAGCAGCATGAAAAAAGATGTTTATGAGAGGGAGATCGTTGGCAGGATCAACAATCCCTAGAGATCCGTAGTTATTCCACTGTTCTTTTGAAAAAGATAATTTTGTAATACCTGTTCCCAAGACAATCATAATAAACTTCGTTTTTTGGGGAATATGATAGCGTAAAAGTGACATATATGTTGTTGGGACGTTATCGAAAATACTCCCATCTATTCCTGTGATTTTCTCTTCTTTTCCTTCTATTGTTGCCATAAATTCATGGCAGGGATAAAAAGTTGGCGCTGCCGTACTTCCCATGACAGCATTAAAGAGAGAAACATCAGAACATGTTTTGGGTGTGCATTCGTTTTCTATAGTGAGTTTTGTAAGCCAAACAGCATGGCTTCCAAAGGATGTCACGGGGTCTCTGAATTTTAAGCGTGAGGTTGTCGCCTCTCCAATATTATAAACAGGAATAATAAGACTTTTTAAGCTGTCAGCAAGGCGCGTTCGTCCATAGAGGGCACGGAGGGATTTCCCTAGAGTTGTCGGGTCATAGTGGCCTTTACTCATAATCCAATCAAGAGCCTTTATTTTTGTAACACGATTATTGAAGTCATGAATAAAGCCTCTGAATTCACGCAAAGCATCTTGTGGAAAGATACGACGACCTTCACGTTCATAGAATCGAACGAGGTGAAGAGCTTTATATTTAGGGCGATCTTTTTGGTGAGGGTGAGGGATGTTTAGAGCGGCATTTAAAATAGAACCTGTTGAGGGACCTGAAAAGATATCAACCATATCTACCATGGCAAGTCCTGTGCGTTCTTCCATGCGTTGCATAATCATAGCAGGAATAATTCCACGCATTCCTCCTCCGTGTGTATACAAGCAAATCAGTGTTTTTTGTGTCATGAAGTCAGTCTAGGATAGATAATAGGGTTTATGTTTTTTATATTATTGCTTTTTTCTATATATTTTGCCATATTTTTTACTATGTTTTTTCTTTTTGGTTCTAAGGGGGGAATAAAAAGCAATGCTAGACATATATAACTTTAAGAGCGGCGTTGAAGGAAAGCATCTTCTCGTCCTTGGTTCTGTTCATGGAAACGAAGTCTGTGGTGCTCTTGCTATTCAAAGAATTATTAAGCAATTTGAACAAGGAAATCTTATTCAAAAGCGTGGAGAAATTACATTTGTTCCTATTTGTAACCCTGAGGCATATCGCCAAAATAAACGTTTTATTGATCGAAATTTGAACCGACATGTTTTTCCAGTAGAGGCACCCTCTTGCTATGAAGATTATTTAGTCAATGAATTATGCCCTTTGCTGGAAAAGGCAGATGTGGTGTTAGACCTCCACTCTTATTCTGTAGGAGGCAA
>JAJFGT010000160.1 GCA_021776015.1 Alphaproteobacteria bacterium | reverse complement strand
TATAGATAAAAATTCTTATAGAGGAAGAGATACAAAAGCAATCTTTCATGTTTTTTCTTCATGAATAAAAAAACCCAACCTGAGTATAGGTTGGGTTTGAATTCGTACAAGTATAAAAAATGTCTGTAAGGAACCGCTATTAACGTTTTGCCCACTGCTTCATACGACGTGCTTTATGTAAGCCGATTTTCTTACGTTCAACAGAACGAGAATCTCGTGTCATCATTCCAGCTTCTTTTAAGGCAGGACGAAGTGATGGTTCAAAGTTTTCAAGAGCACGTGAAATACCATGACGCACAGCTCCAGCTTGACCTGATAAGCCTCCACCTTTAACCGTACACATAATATCAAATTGTCCAACACGCCCTGTGGTAAAAAAGGGTTGATTGATCACAAGAAGATGTGTCTTTCGACCAAAATATTCATCTTGCTCTTTACCATTTACGATAATTTTTCCAGTCCCAGGCTTTGCCCAAACACGAGCAATCGATCTTTTACGACGCCCTGTTCCATAAGAACGGCCAAGCGCATCTTTTTTAGGTTCTCTTTCAACAGGAGCAGACATTACAACGGCTTCTGTTTTAATCGCTACCACGGAAGAATCAGGAGATATAGCTTGTGTTGCGACTCCCAAATCTTTTAAGTCTGTAACTTTTTCTGTGTTTTCTTCTTTTTTTGTCATGATCAGGCTCTCTTATTCTTTTCATTCATAGCTGCAATATCAAGGATCTCTGGCTTTTGTGCTTCGTGAGGATGCTCTGTTCCCGCATATGCTTTCATGTTTTTTAGAATTTGATCTCCTAAAACACCACTTGGCAACATACGTTCTACTGCTTTTTCAAGAACACGCTCAGGAAAACGACCATCCAAGATTTCACCTTTTGTTTTACTTTTAATTCCACCAGGGTGACCTGTGTGCCAGTAAAAGTTATCTTGATCCCGCTTCTTACCTGTTAAACGCACTTTATCAGCGTTAATCACAATAATATTATCGCCACAATCCATATGGGGCGTAAAAGTGGGTTTATGCTTTCCACGCAATCGAATAGCAATCTGGCTTGCTAGACGGCCTAGAGCTATGCCCTCTGCATCTACAATATACCATTTTTTTTCAATTTCGCTTGGTTTTGCTGAATATGTTTTCATGTTTTACCTCGTTATATTCGCCTTCTTACAATGAAGGTACGCTGGGTTATTGCGCATTTAGAGGGGCATTGTCAATATATATTTTAAAAAAACTTCAAAATAACGCAATAATAACAATGGTATTACGGTAGAGGTATTATAGCACCTCTGTTTTTACTCTCTTATCAGGATAAAATTCAAAAACATAAAATCGAGATACACTTTTGAAGCTTACAATTTTAAATTTTTTTAAAATTTATTATTTCGAGGAAAACCATTAGGAGGCAAACGCCCTGCTTGGGCACGTTTTCCAACCCAAGGCAGAAGATCATCAACAATTGTTTCTCCAGCACCATATCGATAGCTCAGCCCCTGCTCCATCTTAAAGCTTTTAAGATCACTGATTCCACCATCTTTATATTTTTGAAGGATCACACCTTTTCCTCGTCCCATTTCAGGAATCTCGTTAAGAGCAAAGACAAGGAGTTTCCTATTTTGTCCCATCACAGCCACAGAATCTGCATCCTCTTTAATTTCGATACATAGAGAAGATTCTACTTTTCCTGATACATTCAAAACTTGTTTTCCTGTTTTGGTTTGGGCTAAGAGGTCTTCAGATTTTACAATAAAACCTCGTCCATCAGAGCTCGCAATTAGAAATCTTTCATTGGGCTTATATAACAAAACATCAACTATATCGGCTTCATTTGGAAGATCGACCATCAATCGCACAGGATCACCGAAACCTCTTCCTGAGGGCAACTTATCCCCTCCTAACGTATAAAACCGTCCATTTGTAGCGAGAAGTAAAATTTTCTCTGTTGTATAGGTCTCTAGAAGATGTCCCTGCTTATCACCATCTTTATATTTGATATCTTTTTTACTAATGCCGTGCCCTTTCATCGCTCTAATCCAACCTTTAGAGGAGACAACAACACTAATAGGTTCTTTTTCAATCATCACTTGATCAAAATCAACATCGACGGGTTCAGGGGCGGTCCCTATTTTTGTCCGTCGGGCTCCCAACTCTGTTTTAAGACCATAACATTCTTGCATTTGGAGAATTTGCGCCCTAATGACACCCCATTGCTTTGTCTCAGATTTAATAAGTGCTTGAAGCTCATCCCTCTCTTTAGAAAGACCATCAAGCTCTGTTCGTATTTCCATTTCCTCTAATTTACGCAATGATCTCAAGCGCATATTTAAAATAGCTTCTGCTTGCACATCATTTAGAGAAAATGTCGACATCAAAGAGGTCTTAGGATTATCCTCTTCACGAATAATACGTATAACTTCATCAATATTAAGATAAACAACTAAATAACCTTCTAGGACATTTAATCTATGAAGAACCTTCTCTAAACGAAAATGAGATTCCCGAACAAGTACATTTTGACGATATTTAAGAAAAGCCTGTAAGATTTCTTTAAGGTTCATAACCTTGGGAAGAACACCTCCATCGAGAGCATTCATATTCATTGAAAATCTATTTTCAAGATCACAGTTTTTAAATAAAACTCCCATTAGAAGTTCTGGTTCAATATTTCTACTCTTGGGTGTTAAAACCACACGAATATCTTCTGTGCTCTCATCAACCACATCATCCAAAATAGGAATCTTTTTTGAAAGAATAAGATCTGCAATCCGTTCAATCAATTTTGACTTTTGAACTTGATAAGGTATTTCCGTTACAACAATTTGATATTGCCCTTGGGGAAGATCTTCTTTCTCCCATTTAGCACGGACACGAAAAGACCCTCGCCCTGTCTCATATGCATGAGTGATGACATCTTGAGATTCAACAAGAACACCTCCCGTTGGAAAATCTGGCCCTTTAACAACTTTCATAAGATCCTTAACTGTTGGATCTCCATCCAAAATAAGGAGCATAGCGTTACAAAGTTCAAAAACATTATGCGGAGGAATGTTTGTTGCCATCCCTACGGCAATACCTGTTGCACCATTAGCTAACAAATTAGGGAAATTGGCAGGAAGAACTACAGGCTCTAGAGTTTCGCCATCATAAGTTTCTCTAAAATCTACAGCATTTTGATCAATGCCCTCGAGCAATCGAATGGCCGTTTCTGTCATGCGAGATTCTGTATATCGCATTGCTGCCGCATTATCTCCGTCAATATTCCCAAAATTCCCCTGCCCATCAACAAGCGGATACCTAACAGAAAAATCTTGGGCTAAACGAACAAGAGCATCATAAACTGACTGATCTCCATGAGGATGAAATTTACCAATCACATCCCCTACAACCCGTGCACATTTTTTAGGGCTTTGATTAGGATTCAACTTCAATTGGTACATGGCATATAAAACACGTCGATGAACAGGCTTTAAACCATCCCGTACATCAGGCAAGGATCGACTCATGATAGTAGAAAGAGCGTAAGATAAATAACGCTCTGACAATGCTTCTGTCAAAGGAACATCTAAAATTATTTCTTCAGCCTGTATTGGTGCTTTTGCCATATAGTTTAAACAATCTCTTTATTATTGTGTTTTCATTTTTATGCAGAATCTCTTAAGAGCTCATCAATATTTATCTCTTCAGTATTCATCTGTACCTTTTTGGCAAATTGCGCATGAAAACGCAAGCGTGCCTCGGGGATTCCTTTGGAATGCTGTGCAAAAACTATATGTTCTAAGAAATATCCTGTCAGATTTAACCCCGTGAGGAGATCTTCCTCTGTTCCCAAAAGATTACTTCCATGGTTATTTTTCTTTAAAAAGTCAGGTAAAGGTAGAAGCTTATCCTTATAAGCCGCCCCTCCCTCTCGGCTTACCGCACGTCCTGTTTTGGGACTAATGTAAATAAGATCCTCTGAATCTCCTCCAGCAGCACATGTTGACAGATCAATTGCAAAGCCCAACTCACCTAAAAGGGCTATTTCCCACATAACATAGGCCTCTCCCCAAATATCTTGCGGAAGCATTTCAAATAATGCACATGTTCCATGATAAAGTTCAGTATGCTTTTCTCGTTCAGGAAGCGCTAATTCACACAAATGACACGCCGATAAAAGTGAAGATAAACGATGAGAATGATCTATCACAGCTCCAGACCAATTTTTAATCTGTTCTAACTTATATGTCCCTAATTGATCAGATGTCCGTGCTTGCCAATCTATGGCAACATCTGTTCCAATTTCTAGCATTGCTCGTTTTTTAGATGATTGCGCGCCGTGAACATAGCCTGCATGTCGTCCATGATTCTCTGTTAAAATGGAGACAACTGCGCCCCCTTCTCCATGAGGGCGAAGTGCTATAATCAAGCCTTTGTCTGTCCACGATTCCATATATGTAATAGAGCCTTTAATAATAAACTTTATAAAGAAGGAATGATCCCTCTAAAGAATAAGCTGTACAATATCATTTAAATTGGCAAAAACCATTAAGAACACAAGAAACGTTAAGCCAACACGAAACGCATATTCTTGAGCTTTATCAGAAACAGGTTTTCCCTTAATTGCTTCAACTGCATACATTGCTAAATGCCCACCATCCAACAGAGGAATAGGAAATAAATTAATTAAGCCCAAATTGATAGAAAGTAATGCTGTAAATACAGCAAGGGCAATCCAACCTCTTTGTGCCATGTCCCCTGCAACGGCACCAATACGAATAACACCACCAAGCTCTTGTGGACTCCGCGCTCCAGAAACGATTTGTCCCAGAGCCCCTAAGCTATCTCTAACACTGTTCCATGTTTCACTTGTAGCCTCAGAAACAGCGCCTAATAGGGTAAACTCTACAAATTTTTGAGGTGGTTCCTTCACAAGAACAAGGGCATTATAAAGGGGATTTTCAGGATCAGTTAACGCCTCATTCTTTTTCAAAAGAGGGGCAACCAATACAGAACCACCCTCATCTGTAAATCCAGTCAAACTAATTTCAAAGGGGTCTCCAATTTTAGAAAGAAGCGTTGAGCGAATAGACTCTATATTTTCTGTATCTGTCTTTTCTCCATCAATAGCAGTAATCGCGTCGATAGCAATTCCATTACTTGGCCCTAAAATTCCAATCCGCCCGATCTCTTGCTTAAAGCCAAAACGATCTTCAAAAGAAAAACGTGCAGGTGTTGGATGAAGTTCAAAAGTCTCTCCCCCTTCACGCTTAACAATAAATGTCATCTCCGTATCAAGAGCCATCGCCACAGAACGACGAATATCATTAAATTGAGTGACTTCACGCCCATTAATTTCAAGGACTGTATCGTGAGGTTTGAAGCCGGCAATATCTGCAGAAGATCCAATTTGAACCGCCGTAATTATGGGGGCATTTTCATACTTCCCTTTAATACCAAACAACAGCGCAAAAATTAAAACTGCAAATAAGAAATTAATGGCAGGCCCTGCAAAAACGATCAAAGATCGTTTCCAAAGAGGCTGCGTGAAAAAGGCAACTTTCTTTTCTTCTTCTGTATAACTGACAGAGTCACCATGCCCCGCACTTGCAGGATCAGAGTCTCCAAACATTTTGACATAGCCACCAAGAGGAATTAAAGAGAATTTCCATCTCATTCCTGTTTTAGAGGTAAAGCCCCAAAGCTCTTTTCCAAAACCAATAGAAAAGACATCAACCTTTACACCACACATACGGGCAACAATAAAATGTCCCCATTCATGAATAAAAACCAAGAGAGTGAGAACAAATAAAAAGCTTGCGCCATAGAGCCAAATATTTTCTAAAGCAATTTGAAAAAAGTCCATAAAAGGGCTCATAAAGATTATCCTACCTGTTTTAAGCTGTTCTGTATTGTTTCATGAATTAAGAGATGAGTCTCATCTCGCACAGTCTGATCTAAAAACAAGATCTCTTCAAGAGTGGAAACAGGCTCTTTTCTCTCTTTATTAAGAGCTCTCTCAACAATTTCTACAATTCCAAGGAATGGAATCCCCCTATTTAAAAATGCTGCGACCGCCACTTCATTTGTTGCATTCAACACTAAGGGTGAGACACCCCCTTCCCTAAGGGCTTGATAGGAAAGACGGAGAGCTGGAAATTTATCTAAGTCTGGCTGTTCAAAGGTCAGACTAGATAAAGTTTTTATATCAAGAGATGGCGCAGATGATTTAATTCTATCTGGATACCCTAAAGCATTCACAATAGGCGTTTTCATATCAGGCGTTCCCATCTGTGCTAAAACAGACCCATCATGATATTGCACCATAGAATGGACAATCGATTGAGGGTGGATAACAACATCAATTTTATCAGGCTCCATTTTAAATAAATGATGTGCTTCAATAATTTCTAACCCTTTATTCATCATAGAAGCGCTATCAACAGATATTTTAGCACCCATTGACCAATTAGGATGCTTAACAGCTTGTTCTGGCGTTGCTTTTGAAACTTCTTCAAGAGACCATGTTCTAAAGGGCCCCCCAGAAGCTGTCAAAATTATTTTTTCTATAGCATTTCTATTGTCCTGCTCAAACACTTGAAAGATTGCATTATGCTCACTATCAACAGGGAGAATTGTGGTTCCATAGTCTTCTGCCCGAGACATCAATAGATGTCCCGCCGCAACGAGAGGCTCTTTATTTGCAATCGCTACAGTTTTTCCATTTGGTAGAGCTTTAAAAATAGGTTCAAGTCCTGCCATCCCAACAATAGCCATCATTACCCAATCTACAGAATGCTCTGCCATATCGAGAAGGGCCTGACGCCCCCCCATAGCCTCAACAGGGTAATTTTTCAGAGCTTCTTTAAGTTCTGGTAGTTTTGTTTCATCTCCAATCACAGCATATTTAGCGCCAAGGGCAATGGCTTGATCGGCCAAAAGAGAGGCATTCTTATATGCTGTTAAAACTTCTACCTGATACAGGTCAGAATGATATTTAAGAAGCTCTATTGTACTTTGCCCAACGGAGCCTGTGGATCCAAAAACAGAAACTGTTCTTATCGTTTTTTGAGATTTCATGCTAACTGCTCAGCTATAGAGAAAAGAAGAAAAAAATAAACGGGAGCGACAAGAAGGAGAGCATCAATACGATCTAATATGCCTCCGTGTCCTGGAAAGAGAGAGCCTGTATCCTTAACACCGACATGCCGTTTTAAGGCAGACACCATTAAATCTCCAGATTGTCCGACAACACCAACAATAATACTGAAAACAAGGAGAACAGGGATGAGTTCCAACTCTGGGTAAGCAGAGACAAAGGGAATAAAAGCACCCAATAAGGCTCCTATATACCCTGCCCATGTTTTATTAGGGCTAATTGTTGGGCTCATTTTAGGGCCTTTAAATGTTTTACCCAAAATATAGGCTAAAATATCACTTGCCCAAACGGCTAAGAAAAGAAGCAGTACCAATGAAAACCCAGCACTCATTTCTCTTAAAGCCCATATAGAAGCAAAACCGGCAAATATATAGAAGGTTCCACATGCAACGAGAAGTATTGGCTTTCTGGCTTTTTTAGCCATAGAAAACCATTCATAAAAAGAAAGAGCCATTCCTATCATAAGGAAAATATAAAAAAGGATTCCCCCCATATAGAGAATACCTATAATAAGAGGCGCGCCGACAAGAATTGTCAGTAAACGTTTTTTAAGATTATCTGTCAAAGATAGCATAATGCCTTCTTTTCTATTTCTTCTGTATTTTGATTTTTGATCTTTTTATGCTGCCAAAGCGTCGATCACGCGTTTCATATTCCTCAAGGGCTTTTAGCAAATCTTCTTTTGCAAAATCTGGCCAAAGTGTATCTAAAAACACAAACTCTGTATACGCACACTGCCACAACAAAAAATTACTAATTCTTTGCTCACCACTTGTCCGAATTAGGATATCAGGATCAGGCAATCCAGATGTCATTAAACGTGAAGTAAAAGCCTCTTCTATTTCGTTTTGATCTAGGACTTCTCCCTTTGCAACTTGCTCTTTGATAAGCTGTTGTGTCGTGTGCAAAATTTCTTGCCTCCCCCCATAATTTAAAGCAATGCATAATATAAGTTTATCATTGCCTTTTGTAAGGGATTCCGCATGTTCTATAAGGCTTACAATATCTTTTGCTAGGCCTTGACGGTGCCCAATAACGCATAGTTTTACACCATTCTTATGAAGTTCTGCTGTCTCAGACTTAAGGTAATAACGTAGCAATCCCATCAAATCATTAACTTCTTCTTGAGGTCTATTCCAGTTTTCTGTAGAAAACCCAAAAAGAGTTAGATAAGGAATTCCCATATCACCCGCAAGAGTTACAACACGACGAGCGGCCTCTATTCCTTGTTTATGGCCTGCTGTTCGAGGTAGATTTCGAGATTCAGCCCAACGTCCATTCCCATCCATAATGATGGCAACATGCTGTATTTTACTTGAAATATGAGAAGAATGTTCAGGCATAAAAAATTAAACAACCATAATATCTTTTTCTTTACCGCTGAGACGTTCATCAACGATTTTAATATAAGAGTCTGTCAGTTTTTGTACGTTATCAGACATTGTTTTAAGCTCATCTTTTGAAATATCACTGTCTTTTTCCATCTTTTTAAGAGCATCCATTCCATCACGACGAATATTTCGAATAGAAATCCGTGTGTTCTCTGAATAAGTCCGCGCCACTTTAACAAGTTCTTGGCGACGTTCTTCATTGAGCTCTGGAATCGGCACACGAATAACGGCGCCTTCCGTTTGAGGATTTAGTCCAAGACCTGAATTACGAATAGCTTTTTCAACACTGGCTACAATTGAGGAATCCCAAACTTGTACCGTCAAAAGGCGTGATTCTGTAGCATTCACAGTTCCAACTTGATTAAGAGGCGTTTTGTTTCCGTAAACTTCAACTTGCACAGGATCTAACATGGAGACAGAAGCACGTCCTGTTCTTAATCCTGTAAATTCTTTTCCAAGATTATCAATGGCTCCAACCATACGGCGCACTAGATCTTTTTCATTATAACTCATCTCAGCTCTCTCCTGCTCTTTTATCGATTAATCTTTTATCAATGTAAATTGACCTTCATCACGTAATACTTTTACAAAGTTATGCTTTTCTCGAATTGAAAACACCATAATTGGGATATTATTCTCTCGTGCAAGAGCAACTGCCGTCGCATCCATTACTTTAAGATCTTTTGTAAGAACATCCATATAACTAACTGTTTTATAACGTGTCGCCTCTGAATTTTTTGCAGGGTCCGCTGTGTAGACACCATCAACTTTTGTTCCCTTAGCGATCAAATCACAATTCATCTCAGATGCACGCAATGTCGCGGCTGTGTCGGATGTAAAATAAGGATTTCCTGTTCCTGCTGCAAAGATAACAACACGCCCTTTGTCCATGTGACGCATGGCCCTACGACGAATATAAGGTTCACAAATTTCATCCATACGAATGGCGGACTGTACACGAGAATCAACACCTATATTTTCTAAGGCATTTTGAAGCGCCAAGGCATTAATTACAATCCCCAACATTCCCATATGGTCTGCTGTTGTTCTGTCCATACCATGAGAGGCTCCCGAAACACCGCGAAATATGTTTCCTGCGCCAACGGTCATACAGAGCTGTACTCCCTCATCAACAACATCCTTTACATCTCGGGCAATACGATCAACCGTTTCAGGATCAAGACCAAACTCTTTATCACCCATTAAAACCTCTCCTGAGATTTTAAAGAGAACACGTTTATAGAGAAAATCTGATTTTGAATCTGTCATAGAGGATGCCTTATTAGTATGAGAAGCAAGGGCGATTTGTGTCATATTACTTTAATACCTTTTTTATGGTCACGCCCCACTCTATAGGCAGTCGCCTCATATTTCAATGAGACGACTCTAGTTATGCTCTTAAAATTTAAAGCTAAGCCATTGCAGCTGTAGCTGCGACCTCTGCTGCAAAATCTGTTTCTTCTTTTTCGATACCTTCACCAAGAGAAAAACGTACATAAGCTTTTAATTCAATAGGAGAACCTATATCTTTGGCAGCGTCAGCAATCACTTGTGAAACTTTACGCTCCCCATCCATAATGAAGGTTTGATCCATCAAGCAAATTTCTTCGTAATACTTACGAATACGACCTGCCATCATTTTTTCAATAATCTCTTCAGGTTTTCCACTTGCACGGGCTTGTTCAGCAAGAACGCTTCGCTCTCTTTCCAAAGCGACAGGATCAACACTCGCCTGATCAAGACAATCAGGCTTAGCCGCAGCAATATGCATTGCAACTTGGCGTCCTAAATCACGAAGTTTGTCAGCATCACCTTCTGACTCAAGAGCCACAAGAACACCAATTTTTCCAAGATTATCCGCCACTGCATTATGTACATAACTTGCAACAACACCTTTTGTTACATTAAGTTTTGCCATACGACGCAGTGTCATATTTTCACCAATCTTTGCAATCAGCTCTGTTAAAACTGTTCCAACAGGTGTTCCTTCAATTTCAGCAGATTCAATCTCTGCACCATGAGGAAGAGTCAAAGCAGCATCGGCAACAGAGGAAGCAAATGACTGAAATTTATCATTCCGTGCAACAAAATCTGTTTCAGAATTTATTTCAACGACAGCAGAAACAGTGCCATTATCATTAGAAGATATAACAACAACGCCTTCAGATGCTATTCTGCCTGATTTTTTAGCTGCTTTTGCCAAACCTTTTGTCCGTAACCAATCAATAGCGGTTTCTGTATTTCCGTTATTTTCAATTAACGCTTTTTTGGCATCCATCATGCCTGCTCCAGTTTTTTCACGAAGGTCTTTCACCATCGCTGCTGTAATTTGTGTCATCATATATCCTTATTTATTAAAAGAGGTTTACTAAGCGTTTGCTGCTTTTTTTGTTTCTTCAACAGTTGTGGCAGGAACATCTTCAGAAGCTGGAGCTTCAGAAGGCTCTGCTGCTTTCTCTTCTGTTGGTGTTTCTTTTGGCAATTTAACATCTACGGCTGCAGGCGCTTTTTGTTTTTTAGGGCTCTTCTCAGAAGCAGGAAGTTTTACATCTACATTTTCTGCTTCGCCAATATCAACGTTTGTTTTTCCAAGCTGTTCTTTAACACCGTCAAGGATACTTGAAACAGCCAAGTTACAGTAAAGATCAATGGCACGAATAGCATCATCATTCCCAGGAATAGGATATGTAATGCCATCAGGATTACTATTACTATCAATAATAGCGATGACAGGAATATTAAGTGTCCGTGCTTCTTTGATAGCAATATCTTCTTTATTTGTATCAACGATAAAGACAACATCAGGAGCGCCGCCCATATTACGAATTCCACCAATGGCAAGATCCAATTTTTCACGCTCACGGTTCAACATCAAAAGTTCTTTCTTAGAACGTGTTGAAGACCCATCCGCTAAAATATCTTCTAGCTCTTTAAGACGTGTAATCGATTTAGAAATTGTTTTCCAGTTCGTCAACATTCCACCTAACCAACGGTGATTCACGTAAAACTGTCCAGAACGCATCGCAGCATCAGCCACTTTTTCTTGTGCTTGTCTTTTTGTTCCTACGAAGAGAACTTTTCCGCCTCTTGCCGCTGTTGAGCGAAGAACAGAAAGGGCTTCTGTCAATGCAGGAACCGTTTGCTGAAGATCAAGAATATGAATACCGTTTCTTACACCAAAAATGTAAGAACGCATTTTAGGATTCCAGCGACGTGCACGGTGACCGAAATGGACACCAGCTTCCAAGAGTTGACGCATTGTAAATAGAGATTTAGCCATAATTTTTTCCTTTTCCAGTTTATCCTCTACAGACCGTGGAACCATTATAATGTGGCACCGGATGGATAAGTCTTAAAATAAGCCTAGCCTTAGTCTGTATGTGTTTTTTAGTCTGTAAGCCTTCATACAAAATAGCTGTAATCATTGCTTGCAGGGGGCGATATAACAGGAAAATAACCTTTTATGCAAGGAAAAAGGTATAAAAATAAAAAAGGCGCTTCAATTCAGCGCCTTTTTTTATCTAAGCTATTAAGTAAGCTATTAAGACTGAAGCATTACGCCTAAAACTTTAACACACTTGAAGGAATTTTCGTATCAAGGGGAATGTTATGCTTAGCCATATAGTGCATATATGCTGTCGCTTTCTCCTCAGCCAGAGTGCCCGGCTCTGTACGAAGATGATTAGGAGAAGGACTACTATAAGCAGAAGAGGCTTCAACGGCGGGAAGAACGGAGAGAGTAAAGTCGTTACTTGTGTCCTTATCTCCGTGGTGAAAAGGGTGTCCTGGTACGTCCATTGGTACTGCTGTCATTTTTAAAACTCCTCTATTATTTTAAAATATTTAAAATGTTTAACTCATTTTTTATTTACACTTCACTTGTATATGCATAAATAATAATAACGTCTAAAATCAAGAAAAAAAGAAATAAAAAGCTCTTAATCACAGTTTTTTAAAATATAATTACAGAAAAGCGCTTTTATTCCCTATATGATAGTCATAATATTGCTGGTATAAAAAACGCCCTGTCAAAACTGAAGGGCGCATTTTATAAAAGAATTTTTAATAGGTATCAGCCAAGCCGTTGTTGAGAAGCGTTCAGCATTTTATGTTGACGCCCTTTCGTGGCAGGATCAGAATGAATTCCAGGATTAAAAGTAGCAACAGATCTATCGTTTGCGCTAGGATTAAAAAAAGCATCTAACTGGTGCCCTGCTTTGCTTGTAGGGTGATCAGCTGCCGCATGCACCATATCAGCAATACTCCTTGTCTGT
>JAJFGT010000159.1 GCA_021776015.1 Alphaproteobacteria bacterium | reverse complement strand
AAGTTTTCGCCGTTAACAATGAATCTATCGTGGGACCTATTAAAACAGCTCTTGGTTGGCATGTTTTTCAGGTGACGGCTATTTTAGAAGAAAATATTCAATCCTTAGATATTGCTTCAGAAGTAATTAGAAATGATATGTTTCAGGACAAAATTTCAGATGAACTCTATGCGCTTTCAGATGAGCTTGATGAACGGCTGATGGGAGGAGAAAGTATTGATGTTTTGCTTAAAGAACTGCCTCTTAACCATATTGAGCTTGAGAATGTTTCTAGCAATTAATATTTTACAAAAAATGCTGAAGAGTTTTCATTAGAAGATAAACAACTCATTCTTCAAAATATCTCTGAAATTTCTGAAATGGAGAGTACTCCCATTGAAGAATTATCAGATGGACGTTTTTTTACTGTCTATGTTCATAAAATCATTCCTTCAATAATTCCTCCTTTGGAAGATGTGAAGCAACGGGTGATAAATTCATGGATGGCAGAACAAAAACAAATCAAAAACTTTTTAGAGACACAGACACTTCTCTCTGACATTAAATCCAATCAAACAGACTTGAAAACATTGAACCCTGTTTCAAAAACACTTTCCAGTATTGATACAGCTCCTTTTGGATTGTCACAAACAGCATTAGATACTTTCTTCTCAGCAAATGAAGGAGAGATAAAACTTGCAACGACATCAGATGGAATTGTAATTGGATATATTAAAAGTATAAATATTGAACCAGCAAACAGTATAGATACGGCAACCTTAAAAGAAGCAAAGACTAATATTGCTCTTCAATCTAGGCAGGATTTGATGTCTAGTTATGTTGTTCATCTTGAACAAGAGAGAGGAACTCAGATTAACCATGAGCTCTTAGCTCAAAACTATGGCCCAACGGATGAATAAGTGAGTATGGAGTCTTATCCTTCCAAAGAAGATTTCCTTGAACAATGTAAGAAGGGTCAACAACCCCTTCTCTATGTTTGTGTTCCCATTGATACGGATACACCTGTCTCTGCTTATTTGAAACTTTGTGATGATCAAGAATATTCATTTTTGTATGAATCTGTTGAAAAAGTAAAAACTGTAGGGCGATATTCTGCCATTGGCTATGACCCTGATATGATATGGAGTCTTGAAAAGGGTGTAAGTCAGTACAAAAATATTTTAACTGATTTTCCTCCTCAAATATCAAATGTGCCTCTTCAAGATCTTAAGCTACGTTTAGAAGAAAGTCGGGTGGAAGTTCCAGCAGATAAGGCACTTCCTCCGATGCTGACATCTGGATTGTTTGGGTATATGGGGTATGAAACTGTATGTTTAGGTGGTGATGTCTCCCCTCACCCTCATACTGTATTAGATATGCCTGATACCATTATGATCCGTCCTCGGACTATTCTAATTTTTGATAATATATATCACAAATTGTGGGTTTCAGTTCCTGCGTATAAAACCTATCAAGGTGACTCCAATACGATTTATGATTCCTGTGAGAAACGTATTCATGACGTTTTATTAAAACTCAGAGGGGCTTTACCTCAAGAACCTATTCTGAACTACTCTGAACTAGAAAAACCCCTCAATTTCCAAAGTAATATGGAAGAGAATGCCTTTAAAAAAATAGTTAAAAAGGCAAAGGAATATATTTTAGAAGGAGATATTTTCCAAGTTGTTCTCTCTCAACGGTTTGTATCAAGATTTCCTTTGCCTCCTTTTAATTTTTATAGATCACTGAGACGAATAAATCCCTCTCCATTTTTATTTTATATCAAAATGAAATCTTTTTCTCTGGTGGGATCCAGCCCTGAGCTTATGGTTCGAGTTAGAGATGATACGGTTACAATTAGACCCATTGCTGGGACACGTAAGCGGGGTAAGGATGAAGCAGAAGATATAGCTCTAAAAAAAGAATTGCTGGCAGATGAAAAAGAATGTGCTGAACATCTTATGCTTTTAGATTTAGGGCGGAATGATGTAGGGAAGGTTTCAGAAATAGGTTCTGTTGAGGTAACAAGCCAATATGACGTTGAGCTTTATTCTCATGTCATGCACATTGTTTCCAATGTGGAAGGAAAACTTAGAAAAGCCCTTCACCCTTTGGATGCTCTTATGTCTGGATTCCCAGCTGGGACGGTCAGTGGGGCTCCTAAAATCCGAGCTATGGAGATTATTAATGAATTAGAGCCTGATTCTCGTCATTATTATGCTGGATGCATAGGGTATCTTGATGCGGCAGGGAATGTAGATAATTGTATAGCACTGCGAACAGCTCTTATAAAAGATGGTGAGATTATGATCCAATCTGGAGCTGGTATTGTTGCAGATAGTGACCCTCAAGCTGAGTACGAAGAAACGGTGAATAAGGCAAAAGCTCTTATGTCAGCGATGCAGGACGCTATTGAGATTGCTAGAAACCGTTTACTGAAGAATTAGGAAGATTGTAAGCTTAACTTGCTAAAATTGACGACGGGAATAGAAACGTAGCTACGATTTGCTATAGTAACGCCTAAAACCTTAGATGGATAAACTTTGAGAGCATCGCCCATAACAAACTCATTCAATCGTTCTGCAAGGATTTTTGCTTTTTGATGTGTCATACCACCTGTTTCATAGTAATCAGCGTTCGCAAACATCTCTGTCATCCCTCCCCCAGCTCTTTCTTCAGTTAAATGCCATTTGATTCCTGATGCTTCTTCTAAATCTATAAGGTTATTGAGAGTATGACAAGATTCTGAGTAGTTAAATATGGTATTTAAAAACCCAGCTTGTGTAACCAATCCATATGCTTTTTGCAGTACATTTTTTGACATTAGACATTGTTCTCTTAGTGAAATCTTACTTAGATATACGAATGAACGGCAGCTATGTCAAACATTAATTCATAAGATCAGATAAATTCACCAACTCAATATTTTTTGCTTCCAAGGTAGAAGCCCATTTCTTTATAGTATTTAAGGTAAGTTCTTTGGGGTGACCAATTGCGATAGCAGAGCCATTTTCCAAAGCTATTCTCTCAAGCCTTTCTAGAGCCTCTTTTGTGTATTCGTAAGTTTCTTCATGGTCCAAAAAGACATCTCTTGAAAGGAAATTGACCTCATGCGTTTTTGCCGTATTTTCGGCAACACTTTCTGCCGTAGTTCTAGAATCTAAAAAGAATATGTTTTTTCCTTGCAGGTAAGACATTAGAATATTCATACCGTTTTCATCTTGAGTAAAGGCACTTCCCATATGATTGTTAATTCCAACGTACGAATTTAAAGCCAAAAAATTCTGTTCTAAACGCTCTATTAGGATTTCTTCTGAAACGCCCATTTCTAAAATATTTTCTCCAGCATTAACCTTTGTGTCCAACGGCTGCATCGGAATATGTAACATTATATCATGCCCGTTACTTTTGCCTTTATCAGCCATTTCTTGAATCTGTGTTGCGTATGGCAAGAATGAGAGAGTTAAGGGAAAATTAAGTTCAATAGCGGCCCATGATTGTTCTTTATTCATACCCATATCATCAATAACAATCGCAATCTTAGGCATTGTAGAAATTGATTGAGGAAGTGAAGCAAGGGGGTCTTTAAATTCAGAAAAAATGTCCTCTTCATCCATTCTATCCAACGCTTCTATAAGGTCTTGAAAGTCATCAGCTTCAAAGTTTGAGGGAATATCAGTTTGTAAAGGCAATTGTATGGGTGTTTGTGGTTTTACCTCAGAAAGTGTTTTTACTGTTGTAACAGCTGATGGTGAAATCTCTCTATTTTGTTTTTCAAATGGTTTAAATACAACCAATTGAGTGAAAATTAAGAAGATAACTCCCAATAAAATGGCAGATAAACGATGAGGTTTAAGAAGAAATTTCATAGAAAAATAGATTTTATAACGCTGTGGAGGGGAAAATTATTACTCTTTCCACTAAAGATACAAGAAAAATACGTCCATGCAAGTATTCATACTAACTCTTTCTCTAATATTAAATCTATTTTGCTTGCAATAGGCCTCTAAAATAAGAGATAAGTTTAGAGAGTTTAAAATTCCTACAATGATTTGAAGTATGATTATTCTGATTGATAATTACGATAGTTTTACATACAACCTTATGCAATATGTAGGGATGTTTGATCCTGATATTGAGATTATTCGTAATGATCTTTACAGTGCTGAAGATATTATAGCTAGAAAGCCAGATGGTTTTATCATTTCACCAGGCCCTTGTTCTCCAGATAAAGCTGGAATTTGTATTGAACTTGTCCAAAAAGCAGCTCTCTCTGAAATTCCCTTGCTTGGGATTTGCCTAGGGCATCAATGTATAGGACAAGCTTTTGGAGGAAATATCATAAAAGGGCCTCACCCTATTCACGGGAAAACATCTTCTATCACACATAATGGACAGGAGATTTATGAGGGAGTCCCCTCTCCTTTTACAGTTACACGATATCACTCTTTGATCATTGAACAGGATACATCTCCAGAATGTTTAGAGATTACATCGACAACAGAAGATGGCCTTATTATTATGAGTGTTCAACATAGAACACTTCCTATCTTCGGTGTACAATACCACCCAGAGAGTATCGCTACAGATTCTGGTTTGACACTCATTAAAAATTTTGTGGAGATGACAGGATCATGATTTTATGATGAAAAATACTGTTGATATTAAAATAACACTTAAACGGCTTCAATCGAACCAAACATTGACACGAGAACAGATGAAATCAGTTGTTCTCACCATTATAAATGGTGGTGTGTCTGACATTCAGATTGCTTCTTTTCTCTCTTTTATTGCATCGCGTGAGGAAACAGTAGAAGAAATTATTGGTGCAGCTCAAGCTCTTAGAGAGAAATCTCTTAAAATTGAAGCTCCTATTACAGCCATTGATTGTTGTGGGACAGGAGGAACAGGTCTTGCGACCTATAGTGTTTCCACAGCTGTCGCTCTTATCGCCGCAGCCTGTGGAGTTCCGGTTGCAAAGCATGGTAATCGTGCGGCTACGTCTAAATCAGGAACAGCTGACACGCTTGAAGTTCTTGGTGTGCCTCTTAATTATAAAAAAGAAACTCTTGAAAGAGCTCTCAAGGAAATTGGTTTTGCTTTCTTAATGGCACCACTTCATCACCCCTCCCTTCAGCATCTTTCTGTGGTTCGAAGAGAACTTGGGTTTAGAACAATTTTTAATCTTCTTGGGCCTCTTGTAAATCCGGCAGGCACTAAACGACAACTTATAGGCGTTAGTGACCGTCAATTCATTGTCCCTATGGCAGAGGCACTTAAAGAGCTTGGAGCTGAACGTGCGTGGGTTGTTCATGGTTCTGATGGTCTAGATGAAATAACGGTAACAGGCAAAACCTATGTGGCAAAGCTTGAAAATAATAAAATCACAGAGAACATAATAACACCTGATGATTTTGGGCTACCATTATATTCTTTGGAAGATCTAAAAGGTGGTGATCCTTTTACAAATGCAACAGCCTTGAAATCCCTTCTTAAAGGAGCAAAAAACGCCTATAGGGATATTGTACTGGCAAATACAGCCGCTGTTTTAAAACTTGCTGATAAAGTTAACTCTTTAGAAGATGGTGTAAATTTAGCAGCTGATGCCATTGATGATGGTTCAGCCTTAGAAATTCTTGGAAATTACAAAGCATATAAAAAATAATGAATATTTTAGATCAAATTTGTGAAAGAAAAAAAGAACATGTTCTAAAGATGAAACAAAAACATTCTCTTTCTGACCTTGAAGATCAAATTCAAGACAGTGTTTCCCCCCCCTTTCTTTTTGAAAAAGCACTACAGATTGAAAAAGATAAAAAGACTCCTTCAATCATTGCTGAAATAAAGAAAGCTTCCCCAAGTAAAGGGCTTATTCGAAAAGATTTTTCTCCTAAAATTATTGCTAAAAATTATGAGGCATCAGGCGCAACATGTATTTCATGCTTAACAGATGAACCTTATTTTCAAGGTCATGACACTTATTTAAAAGAGGTCAAAAATGTATCTTTCTGTCCTGTCCTTCGTAAGGATTTCATGGTGGATCTTTATCAAATTTATGAGAGTCGTGCACTGGGTGCAGATGCCATACTTTTGATTATGGCAGCTCTAAATGACACGCTTGCTGGTGAGATGTATGAACTTGCAACGGAATTAGGAATGAGTACTTTGTTTGAGATTCATAATAGAATAGAATTGGATAGAGCCCTTCAGCTTAACCCTCATATTGTTGGCATTAACAATAGAAATCTTAAAACAATGGATGTTTCATTAGAGACATCAAATGAGCTCGTCTCTTTCCTTCCTGACCATATTATTAGAATTTCAGAAAGCGGGATTTCTTCTGCTCAAGATATCATGAAGCTTACCCAGAATGGGTTTGATGGATTCTTGATTGGAGAAAGTCTTATGAAACAAGACGATGAAGCTCAGACTCTTAAACATCTAAAAGACGCCATATTTGAACATTATGTATAACTTATGTTAGACTTAATACTCTTACATTTAATGCATTTAAAGAAGGAGTTTGAGGATGAGGTATGGGAACACAATTCTAAAATTTGTATGGGTAATTTTCTTAACCATTACAATGACTATGAACGCTTACGCTGCCCCAAAAAACGCAGGAAAAGATGAAAAAGGATATTTTGCAAGTGGCCAGATATTGGTTCATCCTCGGGCTGGTGTAGACAAGAAGAAATTTAAGAATGTTTTGTCTGCTGAAGGTGGAGTTGAGGAAAGTGAAATTAGAGGTATAAAAACTCGTATTGTGCGTGTACCCGTAGGACAAGAAAAGAAAGTCATAGGACGGCTTAAAAAGAATAAACATGTTGAGTTTGCTGAGCTTGATCGTTTAGTTAAACCTGTTTTTACCCCAGATGACCCAACATATCCTTCACAATGGCACCATACAAAGATTGGCTCTTCATCTGCGTGGGACGTCACGCAAGGCGATCCAAACTTAATTGTAGCTGTTTTAGATACAGGTGTTGATTCTAGTCATCCAGATTTGGCAGATCATATGATTTCAGGATGGAACACAGCAAGTAATAGCTCGGATACAACGGATATCCATGGTCACGGTACTGCTGTAGCCGGAACTGTCGCGGCGATTGGAAACAATAGTATTGGTGTTTCTGGTGTGGCGATGAATGTAAAAATTATGCCTATACGTATTACAGACAGAACAGATGGTTATGCAACTTGGAGTGGTATAGCTAATGGTTTTACATGGGCGGCAGATCATGGTGCAAGAATAGCAACGAATAGTTATGAAGCACATAATAGTGGTAGTACAATGAACAACGCTACAGGGTATCTAAAAGATAAAGGAGGAGTTGCCTTTAATAGTGCAGGAAACACAGGGGCTGAACAACTTTATTCGGATATGCCTAATTTAATTACAGTTTCTGCAACTAACTCTAGTGATGTCAGACCAAGTTGGTCAAGTTTTGGTTCTTATGTTGATCTCTCTGCACCCGGATTAAGCATCTATACTACAGCTCGTGGAGGAGGATATATGACAGCTGCGGGCACATCTTTTTCTGCGCCTATAACGGCGGGCATTGGAGCCTTAATTCTTTCTGCCAATCCAGCTTTGACATTCGATGATGTGGAAAGCATCCTTGAAACGACGGCTGTTGATATAGGTGATATAGGGTGGGATAAATACTATGGACATGGACGTGTGGATGCAGCGGCAGCGGTGCAGATGGCACAAAGCTATGATCCTCCTGTCCAAGATACAATTGTCCCAACATCCGTTATTACAGCCCCAACGTCTAATTTGACGGTTAATGGCACGGTTGTTGTTGATGTGACCTCTAACGACAATATTGGCGTAAGCAAAGTAGATTTGTATGTGAATGGAGGGTTTTATGCCTCAGATACAGCTGCACCGTATAGTTTTGCTTGGGACACAACTGCCCTTGGCAATGCTGATGTCACGCTTGTCGCTCACGCTTTTGATCAAGCAGGCAATAAAGGGCTTTCTTCTGGTGTCCCTGTCCTGGTTCGTAATATTATAGATAATACACCTCCGGTGGTGAGTATTATAAATCCTGCGGATCAAGCAACAGTTTCAGGACGAAGTCTTTCTATTAGTGCGTCTGCAAGTGATAATTTAAGTGTCAGCAGTATGAAGCTCTATATTGATGGCTCTTTGAAAACAAGCACCTCAAGTGGTAGCCTATCTTATAATTGGAATATGAAAAAAGTATCTGATGGTGCTCATTCTATTATGGTAGAAGCCTTTGATCCAAGCAGTAATAAAGGAACACAGATTATTGAAGTGATCAAATCTAGTGGAACATCCGATGGGGGTGGTGGTAAAGGTGGAGGTAGAGGTAAACCTAATAAGTAGGAAGCCCCTTTTAAATATATAATGATAATGCTGGATAAAGGAATATAATACCTTGTCCAGCATTATTACTTTAGTACTATGATTTTTCTATACGGGATTAATCTTATACTTAAATGAAAATGACAACTGTGGCTATGAACCTCCAAAAACATGAAATTGGTTTTTCACTGATTGAGCTTTCAATAGTCCTGATGATTTCTGGAATTCTCTTTGCTGCATTTATTTCTTTATATGATATCAGATTAAAACAGCAAAAAATTAAAACAACAGATCGTAATATAGCTGTTGTTCAGGTGGCCCTTCATAATTTTTTATCACAAAATGGACGCCTGCCCTGCCCTGCAGACATAAATTTATCAAGAGGAGAAGTGGGGTATGGAACAGAAATAAAATGTTCTAGCCATCCTACCCCGAAGGAAATTAAAACAGCATATTCTACAGATAAACAAAAGATTAGCATTGGGATACTTCCTATTCGAACTCTAGGACTTTCTGATTTATTTGCAGAAGATGGGTGGAAACATCCTTTAAGTTATGCTGTTACAACAGCTATCACAAATGAAGGGATCCCTATTGGTCAAAATATTAATAAATCTGGTGCTATTAAAATCATTGATAGCGAAGGAAATGATATATTAGATCCTCCAGCACTTTATACCATCATTTCACATGGCCCCAGTGGTAGCGGAGCTTACACCCCCGCGGGGACAAGAATATTGTGTATGGAAGACTCTTTAGAAGGTGAAAACTGTGATGAGGATGGCACATTTCTTGTGGCACAATTTGCAAATGCCACTGGAGAATTTTTTTATGATGATACTCTCATCCATGAACGTAATATTACCTATAGTAAAGATTCAGTTCTGGCTGAAACTTTAGAAAAATTAATAAACTGTCAGAAAAAATCATCATTCTATCGCCCTGAAAATAAATTGTCTGATCAAGATGGCTGTGTACAAGCGACTATTTCTACAGGATCTTGTGAAAGTGGATCTACAATCTCTGGTATTGATTCTACAGGGAGAATTATTTGTGATCCAAAAATGGAAACAGGGCACTGCAAGAATGGAGAGATATTATTGGGGTATGACGAACAGGGCAATATAATGTGCAACGATATGGTACTTAAAATGCTGAGTTGTTCCCAAAAAGGCCTTCTCTATGTAGGAGAAGGTACGGCTGGAACGGATGAATCAGGGTGTAAGATTCTGACTCCTTAATTCCTATTTTTGATTTATCATGTTCCATGAGCGCGCCCCTCTCTTATCCTCAACAGCCGTAGCTGTAAGGCCCTCTTTCTTATCTAACCAAAGGAGATGTGCTCCCTTTTCTTTAAACTCTTTCCAATCGTAGATATGGGAGGCATGACATATATTTTTAGGGATATAAAAGGGAGCAATTACGATTTCTGAAAAAGAACATTCTGTTTGAATACTATATTTCCTTTTAAGAAAAGAAACTTTAGTGGAGTTGATCTCTGTCCGACAGGCATCTTCGTCACAGCAAACTCCATAAGAACAACCAGAAGGAGAAAAGGAAAGAGTTTTACTCTCTTGAGTTCCTAAATAAGCATCCCATTGTTTTTTTATAAACCGTCCCTTTCTAGCCTCCTGTGTATATAGGGTCTGCTCTTTGTAAAGCCCCCAAAGCTTTCCATCTTGAGATAATAAAATATCAGGAAGATTTGTAGTCCACATTATAATCAAAGCCATAAATAAAGGAATGAAAGCGATGACTTTAAATTTTCCTCTGATAGATAAAAGAAGAATCCCGGCCATTACAAATAGACAAAAACTTCCAAAGGGTAGTGTCGCCATTGAAAAATTAGCGCCTTCTAATGACCCTACCCAACTTGAAATATGCATAATTGTTTCAATCCCCCATTTCATAAAGAAAAGAGGATATTCCACGAGCCCTAAAGGAAAAAGAAAGAAGGTAAGAGCAACCATCGGCATAACAATAAATGCCATAATAGGAACAGCTAAGAGATTCCCTAGAACCCCATAAACAGCAATGTGCTGAAAGTGATAGAGTGTGAATGGAGAAGTAACAAGCGTTGCAATCACTGTCGTGGCACACACACTTATAAAATAGAATATTATTTTTCTAAACCATCCCTCTTGTGCATAATGAGCACTCCAAAATGAACGTGTTGAATTATAAAAGATAATAAGCCCCATAACAGCGGCAAAAGACATTTGAAAACTAGCGCTTATCAAGCTTTCTGGTCGAAATAGTAAAATTACAAAAGCTGCAGATGCAATCAAATGAACCGAAAATGGGGATCGGTTTAGGATCATAGCTAAAAAGAAGAGCCCCGTCATAATACATGCTCGGACAGTGGGAACTGAAGATCCTACTAAAAGTGTATAAAATAATGCGGCACAGAATGCCGCCACAGCAGCTATTTTTTTGATTGGAAAACGTAAGCTAATATTTGGAAAAAGAGATAAGAATAAACGCACGAAAAAAAAGACTGTTGCAGAGAGCAATCCTACATGAAGTCCTGAAATAGCCAGCATGTGAGAAAGTCCTGATTCTCGTAAATGTAGCCATGTTTCTTCCTTTATAAGAGCTCTATCTCCAGTCAAGAATGTCTGTGCTATTGCGTTGCCTTCTGACTCTGTTTTGTGAACTTCTTCTTTCATGCTTTCTGAGAGTAGGAACAGCGAATGATTTAGCTTTGATCCATAAACATCTAAATTTGTTTCTAAAACTTGAGGATTTGAGAGTGTAAAACCTGTTCCTCCAATATGTTTAAAATAAAAAAATCTTTGAAAATCAAAGCCATGAGGCAGAATCGGGGGAGATAAAGGCCGTAAAGAGGCCAAAACAGAAATACGATCGCCTACTTTTATATTTTTTCCTAGTTCTTGTTTTTGGCGCATTGTAATGCGTATATAGTGAGGTGTTTGGGATGGGGCTAATCGTTCTATATCCAAATCACTCAAGAGGAGACGTCTTACAGAATTCTCCCTGATCTCGATCTTTTCAACCGTGGCTTCTAATTTTGTAATTCTATGTTCTTTTTGAATCTGAGGAGCATTAATAAACAAGCTTCGAGCTGTACCTGCTGTAATACCAAGAGAAATCAGACACAAAACAAAGAGAGGAAGAAAGCTCCATTTTTTTTGCTTTTTTAAAGTTAACGCGCCAGTTCCAAGAGCAAAGCTTATAAGTGACCATAAAAGAAGATTAGGTTCTTCTTTAAAGGAAAAATAAAGAGATACTCCAAAACCGAGACAAATGGGCCACCACAATATGGCATGCTCTTTCTGTTTCTCAAGTTCTGTGTGAAAAAGAGTCAAAAGAGCTGTTTTTTGTATATTTATCATTTCATCTCTTTTCCAAACCATGGAGAAATACTATACTACTCTACAAAGTTGAAATATCTTAAAAAATTAAAAATTAGACCCTTGGAGCAAGAGCCATAATGAACAAAAAACCTGAAAAAACATTCACCCTTATCAATGATCAAACAGGAGAAAAAGTCAAACTTCCTGTGCAAGATGGAACTCTTGGGCCATCAACAATTGATATTCGTACATTGTATCAGCATACAGGGCATTTTACACTTGATCCTAGTTTTACGGCCACAGGAAGCTGTAAGTCTCGTATTACCTACATTGATGGAGATGAAGGTATCCTTATGCATCGAGGATATTCTATTGAAGAGCTTACAGAAAAAAGTAATGCTTTAGAGGTTGCTTATTTGCTTCTTTATGGGGATTTGCCAGACAAAGACCAAATGGCTAAATTCGATCATGATATTACTTATCATACAATGCTTCATGAGCAACTGGCCTATTTTTTCAAAGGATTTAGAAGAGATTCCCATCCTATGGCAATTATGGTCGCTGTTGTTGGGGCTCTATCCTCCTTTTATCACGATTCTTTGGATATTTGGGATCCTAAACAACGAGAAATTTCAGCCCATCGCCTTATTGCTAAAATCCCTACAATTGCAGCAATGGCATATAAATATTCTCAAGGGCAACCCTTCGTTTATCCAAAAAACAGTTTAGGTTATGCAGAAAACTTTCTACATATGTGTTTTTCTCTGCCTGTTCAAGACTACAAGGTTAGCCCTGTTCTTGCCGATGCTATGGATCGTATTATGATTCTTCATGCTGATCATGAACAAAACGCTTCAACATCAACTGTGCGTATTGCAGGTTCTTCGCAGGCGAACCCGTTTGCTTGTATTTCATCTGGCATAGCCTCTCTTTGGGGGCCTGCTCATGGTGGAGCAAATCAAGCTGTTCTTGAAATGCTTGAAGAGATTGGTACAAAAGATCGTATTCCTGAATTTATAGCCCGTGCTAAAGATAAAGATGATCCTTTCCGTTTGATGGGCTTTGGACACCGTGTCTATAAAAACACAGATCCTCGAGCGACAGTCCTAAGGCAGTCATGCCATGATGTTTTAGCAGAACTGGGTGTTACAAAAGACCCCACTCTTGAGCTGGCTATGGAACTTGAAAAAATAGCCTTAAACGACCCCTATTTTGTAGATCGGAAACTTTTTCCAAACGTTGATTTCTATTCAGGGATTATTTTGCGTGCTATGGGTTTTCCAACTGAGATGTTTACTGTTCTTTTTGCTGTATCGAGAACTGTTGGATGGGTTGCCCAATGGACAGAAATGATCGAAGAGCCAACACTTCGTATTGGGCGTCCTCGTCAACTTTATATTGGAGAAACAGAGCGTAACTATATTGATTTAGATAAAAGATAGTTACTTTGAATCTCTTAGCAGATCAAACTTTTTGAGGGTAAGAGCTTGGCGCTCTCTGAGCTTTTCTGTATCAAAGTCTTGAATTAGTTCATTAAAAAGTTCATGCCAATTGATTTTAGCTTTGAGATGGAGAAACACTGAACCTAACCCCAAAGCAGCTCTATCCATAAAAACAAATTCACGTGGAACGGTTACGCCTCCATGCTCCTTAAGCTTGGCATGGACCTCTCGTGCAATATCCTTCCCAAATACCTCACCTTCCC
>JAJFGT010000158.1 GCA_021776015.1 Alphaproteobacteria bacterium | reverse complement strand
CGCATCTATTTCTTTATCTCTTGTGAATGTGGGGGATGCAGACTTAGAACTTCAAGATTTATCTCTTTCTGGTTCAGATAATGGATTGTCTATTTTAGCCAAGGGTTGCCAAGAAGGAACTCTTCTTAGACCTATTGAGGCCTGTCCTTTGACGCTTCGATGGACTCCTGTTCGAGAAGGATCTATTCTAGACGATCTTCATGTTGAGCATGATGGAGCAAGAGGTATTTTAGTTATTCCTGTCAGAGGAAGTGCCAATCGTGCTGTTAGTAAAGATTCTCAATCCATTGTAGAGCATGCTGGCGTCGTTCGTAGTAGCTATAAGAAGACAGACAGTTTGTCAGGATTCATGATTACCTCTCATTCTGAAAATAGAGCCATTATTTCAGGTCCCGGAGGGAGCCGTATTATTAAAAATTCCATTCCTGTGGTCATTGGTGGTGTTGAATGGGCTGTGACTGTGAAACATACAGGTATTGAGTTCAAAAATGGAGAAGATAAAGTAAATCTTCTTTTTGATAGATCTTTGTCTTCATCTGATTCTAGCGTGTCATCATCATCTGGAGAAAGTACAAGTGGTCAATAGTGCCAAAGATAACTGATAGATCCATAGAGACCAATAATGAATGCTAAGACAGAAGATAATCAGCGAGAATCCTCAGATCGTCGGAAAGTCAATTTAGGGTCGCCGACAGGAAATGAACGACGAAAAGAAATAGATCGCCGTCTTATTGCTTATGATACACGTGAGCGATATTTAGATATGGTACAAAAAGAGAGAAATCTTTTTTTAAATCAGGGAAAATCTTTATCTGTTGAATATCTTTTAGATCAAGCTGGAGCCGTTGCAGCGACGAAAAGTGATGAACAAGAAGGTATCAAATATACCGCGACAGGAGATGCTCTTCGATCAAGGCTTCCTGTTCAATATTGGTTGCCTTTAAACATCCACTTGATTGGCCTTTCCGATGGTATTTTGAAGGTGGCCCCTTTAACTGAATTGAATGAAAAGCAAAAAAACCTTCTGACTTCTGCTGCAAATAGAAGTGGTTTTTATGTTGAACAGCTTGAAATCGAAGTCTGGGATCGTCAGGAACTCTTAAGAACATTACAAACTGTTCATGATCTTTCAACAGATCGTTGTGAGAAGACTCTTGCTGAATGGATATCCGATACAGATAATGGATTACTTCTTAATCAGTTTGTTCGAGACATGCTTGCAGAGGCCCTGCAAATGAGAGCCTCCGATATTCACTTAGTTCAAGATAATGATCCAGATGCTCCAAACTGGATTCGTTACAGGGTCGATGGTGATGTGATACCAATGCATCTCCTCCCTAATGATTCAATGGCACGGCTGACAACACTTCTTAAGCGTGATGCTGGTATGAACTTTGGAGATCGAACAACACCTAAAGATGGACGCTTTAGTTTCAAGTGGCAGGGACGAACCATTGATGTTCGTGTTGCGGCAGGACCTCAAGCACAAGACGGTGAAAAAATTACATTACGTCTTTTGGATAGAGCGGCTTTGCGAGGATTCAATGAGCTCTTTAAACGCCATGAAGGTGTAGGAACAATGCTTCAAAAGCTTCTTTCTCCTGAAATTAAAGGAGGAGGAGGGCTAATTATGCTCTCAGGTCCAACTGGGTCTGGGAAATCCACGACGATGTATGCGTGTATTCAAGAGATTGATAGACGTCGTCGCCACGTGTTGACAATTGAAGACCCTATCGAATATGAGCTTCGTTATGCCACGCAGTGGCAGGTTCGTCCCGGTATGGTAGGAGGGGAGTTTTCTGATTTGATTCGTGCCTCTATGCGACATGATCCTGACTATATTATTATTGGGGAGCTTCGTGATAGTGCAACTGTTGAAACATCTTTAAAGGCAGCAGAATCAGGTCACACTGTGATTTCAACAGTTCATGCAGACACAGCCTTGCAAACCTTTGAACGTCTTAAATCTTTAATTCCAGCAGAGCGAGAAAGATCTTCTACTTTTACACTTGCGCAGCAGGTTAAATGTATCTTGAATCAACGATTAATCAAAACTCTTTGTCAAGCATGTGCCGCTCGAGAACGAATAGGCGATGTTCTTTCTCCTGATGATTTACGTCTTTTTAATGTTCCTGAGGAAACTATGATACGTCGGTATAATAGTTCTGGTTGTGAATTGTGTAATCGAACAGGAATTTCTGGACGGACTCTTTTATTAGATGCATTGATGATTTCTTTGGGACCCTCAGAAAGAGGGCATATTTTCGAAGCATTGACGCGTAATGTAAATGAGATTGTAGATATGGACGGTGTTACAAGTTATACACGGCAAGCAGGATTGATTGATCTTGTTATTAGTGGCCAGGTTGATCCTATATCAGCCGTTTCATATCTGGATTTGTAGGAAAAAAGGCGTACATATCATATGCACCAATGGATTGCTGAAATTGCTTTTGAAACAGGACGGGGCGTTCGCACACAAAAAGAATCCTTCTATCTTCCTACACGAGATGATGTTCGTCATGCCGTTCAACAAATGGGAGGATATGTTCTTACAATTCGTTCGCATGAAAGAACACCTTTAGAGCGTATCCTTGCCCGTTCAAGCTGGTGGCAAGTCCAACTTTTAAGAGGGATTCAGTTTAGATCATTCTCTACATCTCCTGGTGTAGCGTTGTGGAAAATGATTGAATCTGAGACAGACCCTCGTCGTCAAAATATTCTTGCTCCCGCTCGTGAATCTTTGTCTCGAGGAATGGGAGTTATTGATGCCCTTAAAGCCCTTCATATCTTTGACCACAGCACATTATCTATTCTGTCTGCGAGTGAGCGGTCTAATAAATTATATGAGGGAATTCCTCATGCTATTCAGTCTATTACACAAAAACGTCGGAATAACCAAGCTATTATGGGAACAATGGCATGGTTAGGCTTTGATGTTATTACCATCGTGCAGTCTCTTTTTTGGGGAAAAGGCATGGTCCTTGGTTTTTTTGATGGTAACAAACCCACAGAGCCAGAAGCGCTTGAAAAATTTGAACGAGTTGTTGGAAATCTATCTCTTACATGGGATTTGTTGATTTATTTTGCTTTTGCAATGGGTGGGTTTATGGCATGGGCCGTTTTTTCTTTTATTATAAATCGTGGGAAAACAGATTGGCCAACAGCTCGAATTGTAAGGAAAATCCCTCTTATTGGAGGGTATTTACGGGATCTTGGTTTTGCAGACTCAATGTCTGCAGCAGCACGGATGTTGAAAGGACATGTTCCTATTAGTGATGCTCTTGATGAATCTGCAAAAGCGACATCTGTTCCTGAAGTTTCTCGTTATTGGGAAAAAGCACAGAAGATGTTATCTCGAGGTATTAATCTTGGTACAGCTTTAGATAGAGCACCTCTAACAAAAGCTGAAAGATTAGAACTTGCCACCTTGTCTGATTTAGATCAGGTTGCTACAATCATGACTGCGATTTCGGAAATGCGGACGCAATCTTCTAAGACAAAACACAAGCTTATTGTTTGGCTTGCATTTGTTCTGACAGGAGTTTATCTCGCCCTTGCTTTCGGAAGTGCTATTTATGCCTTGACGGTTATGAATATGAGTATGGATAATATGATGGGAGGGCTTCTAGACGGAGCAATGTAATGACAACAGTTTTAAAACAAATACGGGTCCCAGATACTCTTAAAAATCTTTTTTTAAAGTTTAAGAAGAAAGATCCTATTCAAGATATTTCTCAGGGGATGATATTAGGAGATGAAGGAGACTTAAATTCATCTGAAGATATCTCCTCTATCTCAGGAAAAAAGCCTTCTCCAGAACTTTCAGACTATATTGCAGGAGAACTAAGTGATTTTAAGGATGAATTATCACCTGTCTTGCCATCAGGCCTCATTGCAGGGGAGGTCCCCTATGTCGCTGGAATGGAGAAAGACGCTGTTTGGAATGCAGCAGCACAGGCCTGTGCAACAGAGAAGGTGCATTTTTCATATGCTGTTGATCTTGTAAATCAAAAAGTTTCATACCTCGCATGTCCCTCGATCTCTCTTGCTTCAACACCAGATAGTTGGTGCCCTCTTGTGACGGCCCTTCCAGGAAATCCTGAGTTTATTGATAAAGAGACAACTTATGTGTATGAACAAGATGCCACGGTTGCAGCACTTCGTTGGAGTGAAGAATCTCAACGTATCCAGCTATTTGTTGGAGCAAATCGAACCATTCTTCCTAAAATTCAGAGTATGGACTCTAACTTTGTAACGATTGGACAAGACAACTCACACGTCATTTCTTGGAAAAACCAACAGCTTAAGACAGAAAAACTTTCTCGGGCTTTTGTTCGAACACTCTTTTTATCAGGGCTTGCGATCTCTATTCTTCTTATAGTAGTTTTACTGATAGAGAGCTTTTCTCTGTTCTTTACCCAAAAAGATTTAAAGAAGGTTGAAAAAGAGACAAAAGCTTCATCTTCCAAGCTTGTTGAGAATTCTTATAAAGCCATGCATAGTGATATTCTTATACATAGTGTTAGAATTCAGCAGCTTCTAGCAGAAATTCATAAGGCCGATGGTTTCCTGACTAAATACGAGATCTCTAAAGGAAAAGTAATGTGGGAAGCTTTAATTCCTGCGGCTTATCCCTATGCACAGAATAGTATTCTTAATGGAAAACGTGTTGAAGAAGAGGATCGTTCTGATGGTCGTATTCGTATTCAAGGAACGCGATAAGATAAGGTTATAACTGCTTGATAAGTATTTATTATTATATTAAAATTTTATTAATCAACTATGTTGTATAATTATGCTAGTAGTACAATGGGTTACAAATAGGAAATGAAAATTGAGCACTCAAGCCATTAATTTTAGTCAGCTTGCAAAATATTTAAAACCAGAAGCAAGTCAAGACCTTAATAAGTTTTTAGAAACTCTGCCTGCTAATGTTGGAAAAGTTGCTCTGATTGTTGCTGCAATTGTGTGGGCAAGTGCCGCAGGATTAGCTTTATATACTATGATTCAAACAAAAGAGCTAGCAGAGCTAAAGACAGAACTAGCAGAGAAAACGGCTGTTAAACCTGTCGTTCCACACATTATAAAAAAACCTGTTGGAAAGGTTGCTCTTGAGAAGTTTGTTAAGAGTATTAGCAATGCCTACGATGGGTTAGACTTTCGTGTGAGTAATAATAAGATAACAATTATTTCTAAATCATTGGAACTCTACCCGCAGTTTCGTGAAGCCATGGGGCATGTGGCTAATGCTAGGGGAGGATGGGTCGCATCTATTGATACTTTATGTATGGGGAATGAATGTAGGAGTGCTAAGTTAGCAGTGACGATTTCATTGAACACAATAGTTGTTGAATAATAACGAGAAGAAACTATATATAATAATTAGGGTAAACCAGAAGAGGAACAAAATAATGACACATACACATAAAAAAAATGGAGGGGATCGCACTAACGAGCAGGGGAATGTACTGTTTTTGATTTTGATCGCGGTGGCTCTTTTTGCAGCACTATCATATGCTGTGACACAATCAACACGAGGAGGTGGAAATGCAGATGATGAAACAAGTCTTATCAGTAGTGCTGCTTTAACCCAATATCCAGCCTCGCTTAAAACATCTATTTTAAGACTGTCGATTAGTAGCGGTGTTACTGGAACGGCACTTGAATTTAACCAGCCTTCAGAATTTGGTACTTGTACATCTAGTGGAGCCAATTGTGTGTTTCATTCATCTGGAGGAGGAGCCTCTTATCAAGATGCGCCTTCTGACGTTGTAACAGGCGCTTCACCTCAAGAGTGGTTGTTCAATGCTGAGAATGATATCTTTAACATTGGTGTAAATGCAACTGTTGGAGACACTCCAGATACATCATCATTTGAAGTGATTGCCTTTTTAGCAAATGTTACGAATGGTGTTTGTACTAAGATTAATGAAGAGCTTGGTATAGGCGCTACAATTCCAGCAGAAACAGGTATTGATGTGACTGTCCGTATGATTAATGGTGTTGGTGCTATTTCTGCCGCCAATGGAGGAACGATCGGAAATGATGTCGCAGCACTTGATGGACAGCCTTTTGGATGTTTTTCACAGGGTGGAGCGAATTATTACTACCATACTCTTGATGAGAATTAAGAGTTTTGAATAGATAATGAAATTAAAAAAGGCGGTTATAAGAATCGCCTTTTTTTATATAAAATTGGAAAGGTTTTCTCTATGAAAACAGTGCTTATTAAAAACTCTAGATTTTCTAAAGATCAATCAGGAAGCGCCTTAGTATATATTCTGATTGCCATTGCTTTATTGGCAGCATTGACTGTGAGTTTTATGGAGCCATCAGGGCAACAAACACAAAGTCAGAATAGTACAAAAATTGTGGCTGAGCTTTATAATCAAAGTTCACTTATCCAATCGGCTATTCAGGAATGTATTTTAGTTTATCCGGCAGAGGATACAGGCCTCACAGCAACTGAACAAAACAATAGTCCCTACCCAATCAATCCAGCAGATCCTTATTTTGATGCACAAACCGCAACACCAGGGACAGCAGCAGATAATAATGCCTCTGGAGTTCGATGCCCAGGGAATCCAGGGGGTGCGGATGCTAGTCATGCCCTTATGTTTTCAGGAACATCGGGGAAATTTTTACCACCTGCCCCTTCCTTATTCGGAGATTGGGAATATTATAATGGAGCAGATGGTATCTTCTTCTTTATTGCAACAGATAAAACAGATCCCTATCTTGAAACTTCTCTGAATAAGCTGGATGAAAAATTTGCAGAATGCGAAGCAGACGTGATTGATGCAACGGCAGGAGCTGTTAATTTGTCATCTGATATTATCGCGGATGCTGCAGAACGAGTTTGTCCTATTGGAAGCCGTTGCTTCCGTGTTTGGATGATTTTGACAACAGGGACAAATCATGGGGATGCTGGGAGTGGATGTTAGTAACAATAACACACACACATAAAAAAAATGGAGGGGATCGCGCTAACGAGCAGGGGAATGTACTGTTTTTGATTTTGATTGCGGTGGCTCTTTTTGCAGCACTATCATATGCTGTGACACAATCAACACGAGGAGGTGGAAATGCAGATGATGAGACAAGCCTTATCAGTAGTGCTGCTTTAACTCAATATCCAGCCTCACTTAAAACATCTATTTTAAGAATGTCGATTAGTAGCGGTGTTAGTGGAACGGCACTTGAATTTAACCAGCCTTCAGAATTTGGTACTTGTACATCTAGTGGAGCTAATTGTGTGTTTCACTCAGTTGGAGGAGGGGCTTCTTATCAAGATGCACCTTCTGACGTTGTAACAGGCGCTTCACCTCAAGCTTGGTTATTTAACGCTGAGAATGATATCTTTAACATTGGTGTAAATGCGGCTGTTGGAGACACTCCAGATGTATCATCGTTTGAAGTGATTGCCTTTCTTCCAAATATTACGGATTCCGTTTGTACTAAGATTAACGAAGAACTTGGCATCGGCGCAACTATTCCAGCGGAAGAAAATATTGATGTGACTATACGTATGATTAATGGTGTTGGCGCTATTTCTAATGCGGGTGGCGGGACAATTGGGAATGATGCTACAGCGTTTGATGGACAGCCCTTTGGATGCTTTAGACAGGGTGGCATTAATTACTACTACCATACGCTTGATGAGAACTAAAAGTTCTTCGCAGGACTAACGTTTTAAAAAGGTAGTCTATCTTAGAAAGTAGATGTTAAAGAGAGGCTTTCTCATCCTTTAATACGGCGAGTCCAATATCGTGGCAAGAAGACCGCATTTCACCAATTGTAATATCATTTTTTGTAATGATTTCTCCAAAGGCAGGAAAATCCTTTCCTTCAATGTGTTTAAGATGTTTTTTTGCCAATCCTCTATTTTGAATACGAGATGTGAGCTCTTGTCCGATATAACATCCTTTTGTGTAGGAAA
>JAJFGT010000157.1 GCA_021776015.1 Alphaproteobacteria bacterium | reverse complement strand
CAGTCCTTTTATTCATTGTCGCTATGACAGATACTAAAGAAACTCTTTAGCAAATAATGTGAGGGTATCATCCCGAGCTCCCATAACAACCACACGATCTTCTGATTTCATATGTTCCTTTATAAAAGGTGCTATTTCTTTTCGTGTTTGAAACCAATGGCTCTGTTTTTTTCCTTTAGCCTGCATCATCTCAACAAAATCCTTAGATGTTACGGAACGATCTACAGTTCCTCCTGCATAATAGACTTCTGGAATACATAAAATATCATCTTCATCTAAAAAATGAGCAAAAACATCAGCCATTTCTCTTCCCATTAAACGTAAAGGAGCAAAGCCATGCGGTTGAAACATAATAATAAGACGCCCATCAAACTCTTTGAGAGTTGCTAGACTTACTGCAATTTTATCAGGGTTATGCCCAAAATCATCGATAACAGTTACATTATTCTGAGATATCCCTAATGTTTCTAATCGTCGCTTAATACCTGTAAAGAGTTCAAGAGATTGAATTGTTTTTTTCAAGTCAAGCTTTAACAAACGCCCCACACAAAGAGCTGCGAGTGCATTTGAAACATTATGATGACCAGGAACTTTAAGATGAACAGTTAGTCCATTGACTTCAAAATCAATTCCATCGGGGCGAGGTTTCAAATTACAAGCGTTAAAATCTGCATCTTCATTATTAATTCCATAGGTTAAAGCATGTTCAGGTCGTTTCAATGCCCTAACATTTTCATTATCCCAATTGAGAACACAGGCACGATGTGCTGAATCTATAAATCTTTGGAAATGAGTTTTTAACTGAGCTAAAGAGGTGTGATCAAGTGCGATATTATTTAAAAGAGCAATATCAGGTGTAAATAAGTCTATAGAACCATCGCTCTCATCCATTTCTGCGACAAAATAATGATTATCGCCGACGAGAAGGCTTCCATTATTATTTTTATTCTGCTCTATGTTTTTAATACAGCCACCATTTACAACCGTTGGATTTAATTCGAGCGCCTGCAAAATTGTAGCAATCATACCTGTAACCGTTGTCTTACCACTGGTTCCAGAAATGCCTATAGAACAATCAGATAAGTGAAACAGTTCAGATAAAATATCGGCTCTTTTTTGAATTGGAATATTTTTTTCTTGGGCTTTTTGAACGTCCGGAATAGACTCTTCAATAGCACTTGATACAATAAGAAGCTCGGTTTTGGTCGTAATACCTGTTCCATTTTGAGGAAAAAGAGCTATCCCAGCATTCTGTAATATTTGAAACTTTTCGAGGGAGTCTCCTCCTTCTGTAGAAATATCATAAGCACGATCAGAACCAGAGACATTAAATCCATGTGCAGCAAGAATTAAAGCAAGAGGCATCATACCACTCCCTCCTATACCACAGAAAAAAACAGGACTCTTTTTATCTAAAATCATTATATAAACAAAGGATTAAATCAGCTTATTAAAGCTATTTATCAAAAGGATGTTGTCCCTGGAAATGTTGGCTCAGGAAAATAAGGTGTTTCACGCTCTGGGACGGGTGATGGAATATATTCTTTAGGACCATAGGAGGTTGTTGCTTTACGAGTATCTCGTTCATCAACCCATTTTGAACGATTCTTTCGCTCAACAGATGTCCTTGTTTCTAAAACTTTTGCTCCCATTGGCTCTATAACATGTTCATATCCATCCAACTGAGAATCAGAGGCATGATATGCTGGCAACATATTAGGTGTCGCAATAGTCTGCCTAAAATCTACTATAATCTGGTCAGGATAAAAATACATAGCGCCACTAGCATAATCATATGCAGCCCCTGCTCCCAGAGTTACAATATTTCCTTTGGCATACTTAGATAGTTCAGGTTCAACAATAACTGTCACCTCACGATTCCCTGGTGCTAGACATACAGCTTTAATGGGATGACGTGTTTTTCGAACAGTTACAATTTGAGGAGGCTCTGTCTGATATGTTGCATTTCCTATATGAAGATCACACTGCGCATTCTGTGTTCCAAGTGCTATCAATTCAATTTTTTGATTGGGTGTCTCCATAAGGGAAGAACAGCCAGTAAGTCCAAAGACAGACAATGAGAGAAAAGACACGCAAATCAACGCTTTGGTTGAGCTATAGATAAAATTAGATGCAGACATAAGAAGATTCCTTTTTAAACTCCGTAAAGTTTACACGAGACTCTTCTTTCACGCAACGGAACGATTTGTAGCATTTTTATCGCCTTTCCCTATAGAGAAAGATAGCTTGCCATCTTTCTCAGTTACTTTCACATGGGACCCATCAAAAATTTCGCCTTTTAAAATCATCTCTGCCATAACATTCTGTAATTCTGTTTGAATGGTTCGCTTTAATGGACGTGCCCCATAAGCAGGATTATAGCCTTCTTGTGCTATCCATTTTTTAGCATCATCATTGAGCTCTAATGTTATATGCTGATTTGCAAGAAGAGCTTGCAACGAAGTTATTTGAATATCAACGACAGCTTGCATATGGCTCATATCCAACCGTTTAAATATAAGAATTTCATCCAAACGATTCAAAAACTCTGGTCTAAAGTGAGAACGCACCTTATCCATAATTTGTTCTCGTACAGCATCAATCGTCTCGCCTTCTTTTTGATTCACAAGATAATCCGCACCCAAGTTTGATGTCATAATCATTAGAGTATTACTAAAATCAACGGTTCTCCCCTGTCCATCTGTTAATCTTCCATCATCAAAAACCTGAAGAAGGACATTAAAAACATCAGAGTGAGCTTTTTCAACTTCATCAAATAATATAACTTGGTAAGGACGACGCCTTACAGCTTCTGTCAAAGCTCCGCCTTCTTCATATCCCACATATCCTGGAGGAGCACCAATCAGACGCGCTACAGAATGTTTCTCCATATATTCAGACATATCAATCCGCACCATTGCAGATTCATCATCAAACAAAAATTCGGCCAACGCCTTTGTAAGCTCTGTCTTCCCT
>JAJFGT010000156.1 GCA_021776015.1 Alphaproteobacteria bacterium | reverse complement strand
ATGGAAGCAATGTCTATTATGCGCATAGAGATTTAGATCAGACACCTCCTTTAAGCACAAATGAAAAAAAGGAAAACCATACCCCAAGATTTACAGGAGAGAGCATGGTGTTAAGCCCCCAACTTCCTTTGAAGGAGATGCAAGATATCTTTAGCCAGGGATGGGTAGGAACAGCTCCCGAACGTGATGATCTAGGAAAGTATACAGGTAATGTAGTCCTCTCTCTAAAGGTAGGTTGAGCTATATGCTTGATATTTATAGGTTTGACTCTGGGGTAGATGGTCCAACATTAGCAATGTTTGGAGGCATTCATGGAAATGAATTGGCTGGATCTGTTGCCTTAAATTCCTTGATTGTGGAGTTTGAGTCTGGAGAGCGAAAGCTTGCAAAAGGAAAACTAGTTATTGTTCCAATCTGTAACCCACGAGGTTATGAGCAAAATGTTAGATATATAGATGTTAACTTAAACCGATTGTTCTGAAGTCCTTTTTTTAAGGATGCTTACGAGTCACAAATTGTTGGTGAATTAATGCCAATAATTGAAGGATGCGATTACCTGCTTGATATCCATTCAACGCACACATCTGGCGACCCAGCCTTTATTTGTATAGAGGAGGGAAATGAAGAATCTCTCCCTTTTGCAAAATCGTTGGGTGTCGATAAAATATGCTTGGGTTGGGGTAACATGTATCAGGAGGAAGATTTTTCTACGGAAGGCTACGCCTTAAAAATGGGAACAGTCGCTCTAACACTTGAATGTGGTTATCATAATGATGCCAGTGCTCACGAAATTGCTTTAAGAGGTGTAAATGGTGCTTTGAATTACACAGGCATTATCCCTTATCTTGATCTTCTTCCATCGCCTCATACGGAGTACTATCGATTTAAGTTTATTGAAGTACAAAAAGACGGGGATGTGTTTACAAAATCATGGAAACATATGGATGCTGTAAAGCGTGATGAATGTGTTTATATAAGCCAGAATGGAACGCCTTGGTTAGCACCAGAAGATGGTTGTGTCCTTATTCCAAATCCAGAAGCAAGCATTGGTGATGAGATGTTTTACTTTGGTATAAAAGAAAATCTCTAAGACCATATTCTTTGGAAATTGCCTTCATTCTTTTCTTGCATAACGTAAAGCTCACCCTATATAGTGAGAGCATGAAATTATTTTTATACAGTATCCTATATGGCGTATGCGCCTCTATGTTGTGTCTTATTACGAATCCTTTTTCCGTGCATTCTGCGTTGGCGACATCTTATCAGAGCAACGAAGAAGGCATTATTGTTATTGTGAATGACAGTATTATTACCCATTCGGATTTTAAAGATCGTCTTCAGCTTATTATGCAGTCATCTGGGATGTCAAATACACCAGAGATTCGTCAAAAACTGGCACCACAAATCACAGACACCTTGGTTGAGGAACAGCTTAAATTACAGGAAGCAAGTGCTCTTGGCATTGAAGTTACAGACGAGCAGGTACAAGAGGGGTTGTCTCGTATCGCCGTGCAAAATAATATTCCTGTGACGGATTTTGTTCAAATGTTGGTGGGATCAGGGCTGAATATACAAACCCTTCATAATCAGATTCGTGCAGAGATTTCATGGGGGAGTGTGATTGCTCGTAAGGTTCGTCCTCAGATTAATGTCACAGAAACAGATGTGGACGTAGAGCTGGCACGGTTAGAAAAAAGTGTAGGTCATGCTCAATACTTGCTGTCAGAGATTTTTTTAAATGTTGGAGCCCCTGAAGAGGATTTGCTTGTAAGGGAACGGGTACAAAAGCTTTATCAGCAGATTCAGAAGAAACCTGAATCGTTTTCTGCTCTTGCACGACAATTCTCACAGGCTGCTGGTGCATCTCAAGGAGGAAATATGGGATGGGTTGAAACAGGTCAAAGTGAAAAAATTGTTGAGGATGTTCTCTCTCAAGCCTCAAAGGGAACGATTACATCTCCTATCAGAACAAAAAATGGTTATCATATTTTCTTACTTAGAGATAAGAGAATCTTAGCGAAAGAGGCTATTCCTGATCGTGAAGAGATTTTATCTAGAATTGGACAAAAACGCCTTGTCCGCCAGGCAACGAGCTATCTCTTAGATTTAAAATCTAATGCTTTTATTGAATATAGAGATTTTTATTGAAACATATATCTGAGACCATCGTTCAATCCGATTCCTCCTTAAAGGAAACTCTCCAGACTCTGCCTCCATTACGAGATGTGATCGAGACATATGATCTTCGTGCCAAGAAAGCTTTGGGACAGAATTTCCTCTTGGACTTAAATATCACAGATAAAATAGCACGATGTGGCTCTGATCTGAAAACCACAACTGTGTTTGAAGTAGGCTCTGGGCCAGGGGGGTTAACACGGAGTCTCCTCATGGCAGGCACCAAAAAAGTTGTTGTGATTGAGTTTGATCCGCGTGCTATTACAGCTCTCCAGCATGTACAGGATGCCGTTGGAAAAGACCGTCTTGAAATTCATCAGGGAGATGCCCTTCAAACAAATTTAAAAGATTTATGTAAGGATGAACCCGCAGCGATTATTGCAAACCTTCCTTATAATATTGCAACACCTCTCTTATTTGGATGGTTGAAACAAATTCATGCCAACCCTAATAGCTTTTCTCAAATGATTCTAATGTTTCAGAAGGAAGTGGCTGATCGTATTACCGCACCGCCTAACAGTAAAACCTATGGACGATTATCGGTTATGTCACAATGGCTATGTCGATCTATCCCTTTATTTGATCTGCCACCCAGTGTCTTTTCTCCCCCTCCAAAAGTAACATCAAGCATTGTTCAGTTTATTCCTAAACAGCTTAAACAGAATGAGCAACCTCCCTTTAAAGACATGGAAATGATTGTTAAAGCCGCCTTTAGTCAGAGACGAAAAATGATACGGACGACGTTAAAAGCCTATGCGCAAGAATGTGAAGAGTGTGGAATAGACATGAAACTAAGAGCCGAAGATCTCACGATAGAGCAATATAGTATGTTGGCTCAAAAGGTTTCTACTCAAAGGGAATAGTTCAAATTTTATGAATCGATCTTAAACTTTTCCAAACCTGCTTTTGCACGTTTTATACTTAGAGTATCATTTTTTCGGTGAGAATTTGTCTCGGCATTCCCTGAATCGTTCTTGATGTATGATGCTAAAGATGCCTCTGTAAATTTACGGGTGGTAGCTTTCCCTGCGCCAGTGGCGATTCTAAATTCAATAAATGGCCCTTTTCCGTCTTTTTTTAATGTACCGCAATCTTGAAAAGTATCTGGGAAAGGCATTGTTAAATCCTATATTCTTTATCTTAAAATAACGCACGATAATACGCACGCTTATGCACGGTATAGCATATTTCAAAGATATGTCAATAGAATTCAGAGTCAGAAGTGTAATATAGAAATCTAGCCAACAATTTCATTGTCTGAGAAGAAGTATTTAATTTCATTCTCTGCATTTTCAAGGCTGTCAGATCCATGAACTGAGTTGGCCCCAATGCTTTCAGCGAAATCTGCACGGATTGTACCAGCAGCAGCATCCGCAGGATTCGTTGCACCCATGAT
>JAJFGT010000155.1 GCA_021776015.1 Alphaproteobacteria bacterium | reverse complement strand
CCTGAAGAAGAGAGCGTGCATTTGGATCGAGTGTCGTTTCCCAAAGTTGCTCAGGATTCATTTCCCCAAGACCTTTATAGCGAGAAATCTGTAACCCTTTGCGGGCATGAGCAATCGTATATTCATAAAGATCTGTCGGTCCATTCACTAAAGCTAACTCTTTATCCTTGATAGTTAGGCGTCCTCTTCCACTGAAATGCTCTTCCATCCATTTTTGTTTTGAGTGAAGGCGTTTGGCGTTAGGAAGTTGAATGTGATCCATACTAATCTGAGCTGTTTCAGTCACGCCACGTAAGACTCGACTAAAGATAAATCCCTCTGTGGGAGTGAATGAACCTGTCCATCCATCTTCGTTTTTGCGGGCAATGGCATTTATGCGTTCTACAATGGCATTAACAACATTTTCAGCAATAGTTGAGTTGTTCTCTATGTCTCCATTTAGAGCCCCAGAAATAGCAGATTGTTCAATGACTTCTGGGAATCCTGTACGCTGTACTATAGCTTGTATAGATGGACGAATTAAGGAAGATTGTATTAAAATATCTTTTAAGTCATTTCCGCTATGTGCCACATTATTCGAATCTGTAAAAACAAGATCATTTAGAGCATAGTCAATCAGGTAGTTGTCCATTTCATCATCATCTTTTAAATAGAGTTCTGCTGATCCTCTTTTAACCTTGTAGAGAGGAGGCTGAGCAATATAGAGATATCCTTTTTCAATAATTTGAGGCATATAACGATAAAAGAATGTGAGAAGTAAGGTTCTGATGTGTGATCCATCAACATCAGCATCGGTCATAATGATGATTTTATGATAGCGTGTTTTTTCAATATTAAACTCATCGTGAATACCCGTTCCGAGAGCTGTAATCAATGTCCCTAGTTCTTGGGAGCTTAGAATGCGATCAAGACGAGCCCTTTCAACATTCAAAATTTTTCCTCGTAAAGGTAAAATCGCCATATTTTTACGATCTCGAGCCTGTTTGGCGGATCCTCCCGCAGAATCTCCCTCAACAATGAAAATTTCTGATAGAGCAGGATCTCGTTCCTGACAATCGGCTAGTTTTCCAGGGAGATTGGAGATATCCATGATACCTTTACGGCGAGAAAGATCACGTGCACGACGAGCGGCATCACGTGCGCTTGCGGCTTCAATAATTTTACCAATAATCTTTTTAGCCTCGGCAGGATTTTCCTCTAACCATGAAGAGAGTCCTTCTGAGATACCTTGTTCAACAACAGGACGAACTTCTGATGAAACAAGCTTATCTTTTGTTTGTGAACTAAATTTAGGATCTGGAACTTTTAGTGAGAGGACGCAGGTTAACCCTTCTCGAATATCTTCACCAGATAGGGAAACATCTTTTTTCTTAATCAAATTATTATCATCAGCGTATTTTGTAATAACACGTGTTAGTGCAGAACGAAATCCCGCTAAATGAGTTCCGCCATCTCGTTGAGGAATGTTATTAGTAAAGCAAAGAGTTGATTCATGGTAGGAGTTTGTCCAAATCATTGCTGCTTCAACAGTTGTTCCGTTGCTTTCTTTTGAAATCGCAATAGCAGGTTCAAAAAGTTGTGTTTTGGAGCGATTTAAATATTCAACAAAGCTTCTAATCCCACCTTCATAATAGAGTTGGGACTTTTTCTCTTCATCTTCTCGTTTATCAATTAGAAAAATATTCACACCTGAATTTAAGAAGGCAAGTTCTCGCAATCGATCCTGAAGAACGTTAAAGCTAAATTCAAGCATCGTGAATGTTTCAGGGGACGGTAGAAAAGATATTTCTGTCCCTGTGCGACCCGGTGTATCAGCAACAACTGCAAGAGGAGCGACAGCATCCCCATTCTCAAAGCGCATAGAATATTCTTTATCATTTCTCCAAATGCGGAGAGTCAGCCATGTTGATAGGGCATTAACCACAGAAATCCCAACACCATGAAGTCCTCCAGAGACTTTATAGGAGTTTTGATCGAATTTTCCTCCAGCATGGAGCTGTGTCATAATAACTTCTGCGGCACTAATGCCTTCTTCTGTATGAATATCAACGGGGATTCCTCGTCCATTATCCTGAACGGTAACGGATCCATCGGCATTCAAAGTAATATCAGTGCGATCACAATGACCTGCCAAGGCTTCATCAATTGAATTGTCGACAACTTCATAAACCATGTGATGGAGTCCTGATCCATCGTCTGTGTCTCCAATATACATCCCAGGGCGTTTACGAACAGCATCTAACCCTTTTAGAACCTTAATGGAATCTGCATCATACGCTTCTTCATTAGAGGGTGTTGTATCATCTATAATTGCTTTTGCATCTGACATTGTATTGTAAACCTAAACTATTTTTCTTATATGATTTTATAGGAACATTGTTTATAGCATTCCCTCTTGAAATATCATAGTAAAAACCCCTAAAAACCAAAGAGTTTTACAAGATTTTTTATCAAAATTAGAGAATGTAAAGAAGAAGCTATAGTATGCTAAGTTTTAGGCTTTATCTAGAAGATCTGAGTGTTTTGTAATGGGTCCTTCTGCGCGCCCATGAATAAATTGTTGGACATAAGGGTTTTCTGAGTTGTCCATTTCAGAGACTGACCCATTCCATATGATTCCACCATCATAAATCATTCCTATTCTATCAGAAATTTTACGAGCAGAAGACATATCATGTGTAATAGTTAGCGCTGTTGCCCCCAAATCTCTTACACATTTTATGATAAGATCATTGATGATATCTGCCATAATAGGATCGAGTCCTGTTGTTGGTTCATCAAAGAAAATAATATCAGGGCTTGTTGCAATGGCTCGAGCCAAACCGATTCGTTTTTGCATTCCTCCTGAAAGTTCTGCAGGATAGAGATCTGCAACAGCCTCTCCCATTCCCACCGATCTAATTTTTTCAATAGCAATTTCTCGCGCTTGATCTTTTTTCATTTTTTGCCCGTGAATTAGACCAAAGGCTACATTCTCCCAAACAGGAAGAGAATCAAATAAAGCGCCTCCTTGAAAAAGCATCCCAAATTGGCTCATAAGAGCATCATGTTCTACTGTGTCTAGTTTTGAGGGATCTTTTCCATCAATTGTAATTGATCCTGAATCTTGTTTCATAAGTCCTAAAATACATTTGAGGAGAACAGATTTCCCTGTTCCTGACCCTCCAATAATGACAAAAGATTCTCCTTTTTGAACAGAAAGATTCGAATCCTTAAGAACTTTTTTAGATCCAAAAGATTTAAAAACATTTTTTACTTCAATCTTTGGGATCATGGGGGATGCTGTCATGAGAAAAATACCTGTGTCAGAATATAATTGAAGATGAGAATAAGGATCGAAGAGGAAACCACGGCATTCGTTGTGGCAGCACCGACACCCTGAGCGCCTCGTCCAGAGTTAAATCCGTGGTAACATCCCATTAGAGTCACAATGAAGCCAAATACAGCAGCTTTGACTAGGCCTGAGACAACATCCATTGTTTCTAGCGTGTCCCAACTTTGAGAAATATAGCTTCCAACGCCAAAATCAAGAACATGTATGCTGACAATATAGCCTCCAAAAACGCCAATTAAATCAGCAACAAATACTAAGATAGGCAGCATG
>JAJFGT010000154.1 GCA_021776015.1 Alphaproteobacteria bacterium | reverse complement strand
GTGCAAATGTTGACAGTGGAGAAGATAGAAACATTGGGGAGACCTTACAGGATCTTGAAACTGAAGATCTTTTAAAATTTGGACTTATTCCTGAATTCATTGGTCGCCTACCTGTTATTGCAACACTCGAAAATCTTGATGAAGCAGCCCTTATTCAAATTTTGACAGAGCCTAAAAATGCACTCTGCAAACAATATAAAAAGTTGTTTTCTCTTGAAAGTACTGAGCTAACATTCACAGATGGAGCTCTGAAAGCGATTTCAAAGGATGCTATTAAGCGTGAAACAGGAGCTCGAGGATTGCGCTCTATTTTAGAAAATCTTCTTCTTGATACAATGTATGATCTTCCAGACTTAGACGATGTCACAGAAGTCATCGTCACAGAAGATACTATCAACAAGAAAACCCCACCCCTTCTTGTGCGAGAAAAAGAGAAGAAGGAAAATACAAAAAAAGCATCGACAAAAAAGAAAGCTGAAAAGAAAGAAGCATAAGATTTTTCATGCTAAATATTCTTCTCAAAAAGCTTGATGACAAGATATTTATTATAGCTTTTTTAGCACTTGTTGGTGCAACAATATCATTCTGGTTTTCCTATACCTATCCTCAAGCTATGAACGAAAACATGGGCGTTTTACTTGTCTTTGCAGAACGCCTGCTTGATGGAGGAAAAATTGGCCCTGATATTTATGAAGTCAACCCTCCTTTAAGTATTCTACTCTATGTACCAGTTATATGGATCAAAGACTTCATAGGATTTGATATTCACCTTGCAAGCTTTGTCTATATATCATTTTGTTTTATCCTTTCAACGTTGTTTGTTACCCTTCTTCTTAAGACACAAACAAAATCACCTTACGAAACCTTACTTATTGTCAGTGTTTACGTTTTGGCTCATCTCTTTGTAACGGTCAATGACTATGGAGAACGAGATCAGTTTATTTCATTTGGGCTGATGCCTCTCTGTCTCTTAATCTATCTTAAAACCAAGAATATTGAGATCTCGAAAATTCTCTCATTTTTGGTTACAATTTTTGGGATCGTTTTTATTCTTATCAAGCCTCATTATGGACTTTTGCCTGCCGTTCTTTTTATGCATAGAGCATGGAAACGGCGATCTCTTCTATCCCCCATAAAAGACATGGACTTTATTATTATGAGCCTAGGGACTCTACTTTATCTCATCGTCCTTCTTACAGTCTTCAAGGACTACACATTCGATCTTCTTCCTGAAATCACAAGCATTTATGTTCATAATATGGTCCTTTATAAAGGTACTTTATACGTCCTTCCGCCCGTTATTTTAACACTTGTCTTAATTATGATGGGCTTAACATGGGTTAATAAAAGACTGACACAAAATGCAGAATATTTATATATCTTTGGTATCCTCACTGGTCTATCTCTAATCGCTTTTGTGACTCAGACAAAAGGGATTTTTTATCAACTCATTCCAGCTGCTATCTTTTTTATTATTACTATAGCTCTCTATCTGTTTTATACGCTCCTTCCCTTTATAAAAGAAAAAAGAGCGGCACTTCTTGCTCTCATCCTTCCAATTTTTTTTACAACCACACTCATATATAAAATCAATTTTGAATTTCCAGATCGTCAGAAAATTCAAGAACTCCCCTTTGCACAATGGTTTAAAACGCACTGCCCATCGGAAAGACAATGCTCCGCCTATATTTTTCATGAATCTGTTGATGGTATTTTTGCTAGTTTTCTGTATACAGACACAATTTACGCCTCCAGATTTGCGTCTCACTGGTTTTTACCCGCGACCATGAATACATTAGGGCGCGCAGAACGAAATCTACCTCCTCAGGTTCTGACTTTAGAACAAGCTAAAAAATTTGAACAACGTTTTGGAATACTTGTGGGAGAAGACTTTCAAAATTTTAAGCCTGATTTTGTAGCTATTATTCATGTTCCATACACTCTTGATTTCGATGACCCAGACAGTGAATTGATTGATTTCGATTTTGTTGAACATTACTCACAATTTCCAACTTTTAAAGAAGAGTGGTCTTATTATAAATATATTGGAACAGAGACTGTAAATCGTAGACATTATTTTAAAGGAACACAGCTAGATTATGATCGTCTTATGATTTATGATCTATATGTCAGAAAACAAGATAAGTGAGAACCCCCATGGATCTATCTGTTGTTATTCCCTGTTACAATGAAGAAGAAAGTCTAGTAGAGCTTCATAGACGTGTACAAAGCGCTTGTAAAAAAGCGGATATCAAAACATATGAAATTATTCTTGTTAATGATGGTTCCAGTGATAGCACACTTTCTCTTATGCAAGATTTATCTAAAAAAGATAAAACACTCCTCATTATAGATCTTTCTCGTAATCACGGTCACCAAATAGCCCTAAGTGCTGGCTTATCACAAGCAACGGGAGATTATATATTTATTCTTGATGCCGACCTACAGGACCCTCCTGAGCTTTTACAACCAATGCTTGATCGTGCCAAAACAGGGATTGATGTCGTGTATGGCAAACGATCCGTGAGAAAAGGTGAAACATGGTTTAAACTAATAGCCGCCAAAGTTTTTTATAAAACACTCTCTTATTTATCAGACATCCAAATCCCAGAAAATGTTGGAGATTTTCGTCTTATTTCAAAACGTGTCCTAGACCAGCTGCAAGACATGCCAGAGCAACATAGATTTATTCGTGGAATGATTGCATGGATAGGATTTCCACAAGAAGCATTTCTCTACGAACGAGATGCCAGATATGCAGGAGTTACAAAATATTCATTTACAAAACTGATACAATTTTCAATGGATGCTATTAGTAGTTTTTCTATACGTCCTCTACGTATCAGTCTTGTTTTTGCCCTTTTTGGAACATTATTTGCTATTTTCTTAGGAGGGTCTGCTTTGTATAGTTATTTCTTTAGAGATACAATATCTGGATGGACATCTCTCGCAATGATCATAGCATTCTTTAGCTCTCTTCAACTCATTTGTATTGGGCTCATTGGAGAGTATATTGGACGTACTTATATCCAAACAAAGAAAAGACCCCTTTATATTATTCGACGCCTTTATAAGAATGGTGAAAAGATATAAATGGAAGATTCTTATTATCAACAAATGGCAAATGTTCAAAAAGATCATTGGTGGTATAGAGGCCGCCGCAAGATCTTATCTTATCTTATTGCCAATCTTCCTCTGAAGAAAGAGTCTCCTGTACAAATTTTAGAAATTGGTTGTGGGACAGGTGCAAATTTAAAAATGCTTCAAGAATTTGGAGATGTTCATGGTGTAGAACCCCATCAATTTGCCAGACACTATTCTCAAAACTTATCAGGCTGTGATATTCAAGAAGGTCTGCTTCCTGATCAAATCCCTTTCAAAAAAAGTTTTGATCTTATTGGGGCTTTCGATGTTATCGAACATGTCGAAGATGACAAAGGAAGCCTAATAGCCCTTAGAGATAAATTGTCAGCTGATGGTTTTGCTCTTTTCACAATCCCTGCTTTTCAATGGCTTTGGTCAAAACATGACGAAATGAACCATCATAAGCGTCGCTATACAAGAAAACAGTTTCAAGCACTTTTAAATGATACGGGTTATAAAATTCATTTTATTTCTTATTACAACACATGGCTTTTTCCACTGGCTGCTTTTGCACGCCTCATTCACAAGATACAAAAAAGTAATAGCGACACAGGAGATATAAAAATTCCTCGCTACCCTATTGTAAATCATGTTTTATATAAAATATTATCTTCAGAACGTTTTATATTAAAAAAAGGATATTCTCTTCCCTTTGGTCTTTCCATCATTGCTGTTTGCCAAAAGGTATAAAATGAATAAAATCTTAAAGCTTCCACCCATTATCCAACAATTTCTTAAGTTCTGTCATATAGGAACTATCAATACCCTGATCTCCTTATTAATTATCTTTATTCTCTCGGAAATAATTGGAGTCCATTATATTATTGCAAATATTTTTGGGTATGTAGTGGGAATTATTCTGGCGTTCATTTTGCATAGGAATATGACATTTAAAAAGACCTCCAAAGAGGTAAAAGAACAATTTATGCAATTTATGCTCGTCTTTTGTGTTGCCTATGTCATACAACTTATAGCCCTTATTTTCTTTGTCCACGGACTTGATATCTTTGAGTTTATCGCACAAATTTTAGCTATTGGTGTCTATACCATTGCAAGCTTTTTTGGGAATTATTTCATAACTTTTAAAAAGGATAAAACAGCAGATTTTTGAAAATA
>JAJFGT010000153.1 GCA_021776015.1 Alphaproteobacteria bacterium | reverse complement strand
CCCTTGAAGCAGCCATTCATGACATCACAACCCTCTATGCAACAACCGCCCGAAAACGAGACTTGCTCAAACCCGTGATGACCCCCTCCTCTGCAACACAGGCCATTTATTCTTCTATTTCTGATGGCGGAAAAGTGGGGATTGTATTTGGTGGCGAACGTGCAGGATTAGATAATCAAGATATATCCCTTGCTGACAACCTGATTTCTATTCCTCTTAACCCCCAATTTTCATCTCTAAACTTAGCTCAAGCTGTTTTAATCATTGCCTATGAATGGTCACAGTATATTTTTGATGCGCCCCCTATTGATCTAGATATGAAGAAAAATATTCCCGCAACAGGAGAAGATATGGTTAAGCTTTATACAAGACTTGAAACGGAGCTTGTATCACATCATTTTTTTAGAACTCCAGAAACGCGTTCTCCGACAATGAACAACATTAAAAACATGCTCTCCCGTACACAAATGAGTGCACAGGAAGCCAAGACATTCCATGGCATTATCTCTGCCCTAATTGGGAATAAGAAATGACCCTATAATTATATTGAAGAAAATTGAGGAGGGTGTTATCAAGAGACCTTGATCGTGCGCCCTTAGCTCAGTTGGATAGAGCGTTGGTTTCCGGAGCCAGAGGCCAGAGGTTCGAATCCTCTAGGGCGCACCATTTATTTATATATACACATCCTAAAAATCACCCCTCAAACCATCTAATAAATAACAAGAATAAAAGGGGCTCTCTGCTCCTCCCGTTTCTAGCACCGTCATTTTTTGTGAATGTTTTTGCATTTTGCCATAATTTATCTTGCAATTTTTCGAGAGTAAATATACCTTCTGCTCAAATTCAAATGCGTTAGAGGGGCTGTGTAATATATATATCGTCGCTGAGTAGTGAGTGGTCTACGGGATCTGGCAATGGTATTGTTGATCGCGATATACGTTCTTTCTTAAATGATACCAACCAACACGAGCTCCCTCAATCTGAAGTTCTAGTGAGTGTTCTAGATCACTTGATAGATAACCAACATATTGCAGAAGCATATCTTAGGGGTTCTTTTTCTTATGAAAATGCTGATATATATTCGGATATAGATCTTTTTACTGTTGTAGACCCCGAAAAGCTAGAAGATACCTTAAATTCTATTATAAATTACCTCGAGGATAATTATCCAATATCTATTTTTTGCTACGATAATCGTGTGGCTGATTATGGTGGAATCGGGTTTATGTTTTTGTGTGATATGCCGACGGGAGAACCATTTCAGCTAGACGTTTATATGGCGCTCAAAGGAGTGAAGCCCAAATCCCCTCTTATTGAGTCTCCTCGTGTTTATGGGTCAACAGATTATTGCTGGGCCAATGATTATAGATCAGACAATGAAGAATTACCTGAATCAGCAAAAGAATTTATAGAGAGATATACAGCTAATCCTGATTCAACGGGGAAGATAAAGCATTTATACGAAGAGCTTATGGTAAATCTGTTTGTAATGTCCAAGCACATTAAACGGGGTCAGTACTCAAGAACGATTTCAGACCATCAGGCCGCGTTTGAAAGTAGTGTTGAGCTTATAAAGGTGGCCACAGGTGAGACGACTCATCAGAGTTCTGAGTATTTTGCAGATAGGTTGATTGCTAAATATAAAGGTCATTCTATAAGTGCTATCGATGAGTCTGTTCGTATTCTAGAAGGCGTTATTGACTCGCCTAATGATTATATAAAAATTGAAAGCTATGTTCAATTAGCTGAGAAGATTATTATTGATGTTTTCCCTGATATTGCTGATCAGTTACACGACCAGATGAAAAAAGTTAAAAGCTTAGTCTGTACAAAATATTCCAATCATAATACAAACAGTCCAGATAAGACCCCGCAGGTAAAACAGTTAACTGTAGTAGGCTAAATCATGAACGTTAAAATAACAATAATGGGATGTGGATCTGCTTATGGCGTTCCATTGATTGGAGGAAATTGGGGTAAGTGTGATCCTAACAACCCTAAAAATCGAAGATTGTGTCCGTCTATATTAGTTGAAAACGACGATGGTAAATTTATTGTTGATATGGGACCCGATATTCGTCAGCAAGCGGAAAAGTATAATATTCAATTACTAGACGGCCTCTTTCTTACACACCCTCATTCCGACCATATCGGAGGAATGGGGCATCTCCCTGCATTGATGTATTACTATCAAGGATGTAACTTGCCAATTTATGCTGACCGTTTTACACGTAAAGAAGTTGAAAGAAATTGGTGGTATATGTTTGACCCTAAGATCAATGTTGAATATTGGGGGGATGGACGTCCGTATTTTTCAGAAATTATTCCTTACTACCCAATGAAGATTGGCGAGATTGATGTTTTACCTTTCATTCAAGATCACAATTCCATGGACTCTTTGGGCATACGTATTGGAAATTTTGCTTATTGTACAGATATTCGTAGCTTTCCCGAAAAAAGTTATGGTTTATTAAGGGATCTCGATGTTTTTGTGGTGGACTGTAATAATGAATTTGATACAGATAAAAGCCATTCATACTTGGAACAATCACTTCGTTGGGCAAAAGAGCTAAATGCTAAAACAACCTACCTTACCCATCTGGATCATACTATGGATTATGATACGATTTCCGCTAAGCTTCCTGAAAATGTGCACCTTGCCTATGATGGCTTGATTTTGGAATGTGATTAAAGAACCTTGGTAATGGATTCTATTCTTTTATGTTTTTCTCTTGACTAAAAATTAACCCTCAAACCATCTAATAAATAACAAGAATAAAATATGAAACACTATAAAACGCTCGAAGCACTCCCTGATATTAAGGGAAAAACAGTTCTTCTTCGTGTCGATCTTAATGTTCCCGTCCAACATAAGAAAGTGAGCGACCTTACGCGCATTAAACGCCTCAAACCTACGATTAATTCTTTGATCGCAAAAGGGGCTAATATTTTAATTCTTTCTCACTTTGGACGCCCCAAAGGACATGAATCACAAGAGTTATCCCTCTCTTTCCTCCCTCCTCTTCTCTCTGAAGTTTGGGGACATGATGTCGGTTTTAAAGAAAAAACATCACAGATCACACTTTTAGAAAACACTCGATTTCACGCAGGAGAAGAAAAAAATGATCCAGAGCTTGCCAAACAATGGGCGTCCATGGCTGATATCTATGTGAACGATGCCTTTTCTGTCTCTCACCGTGCTCATGCTTCAACCGAAGCGATAACACATTTCCTTCCCTCTTACGCAGGGCATCTTATGGATCAAGAGATTCAAATGCTCACCGCCGCGTTAGAAAAGCCACAAAAACCTGTGACAGCTCTTGTGGGAGGCTCAAAAATTTCTACAAAAATTGGACTCCTTGGAAATTTGATTAAAAAAGTTGATGTCCTTATTCTCGGTGGAGCCATGGCAAATACATTTATAGCGGCTGAAGGTTATGATGTTGGGAAATCATTGTGTGAACATGATATGTTGGAAACCGCACGTAATATTATGAAACAAGCCAAGGAGAACAATTGCACAATAATTCTTCCCAAAGATTGTGTCGTAGCAGAGAGATTTGAACCTCATGCCGAACATACAATTGTTTCCATCTCAGAGATTCCAGCCCATACAATGGCTCTTGATCTCGGGCCCCAAAGCATGGAACAAATCAAATCTATCATTGATCAGTCAAAGACGCTTCTTTGGAACGGTCCACTTGGAGCCTTTGAAACCCTCCCCTTTGATCATGCCACTGTCGAACTAGCGCAGTACGTTGCGCAGAAAACAAAGGATAAGGAGATTATTTCTATTGCAGGAGGTGGAGATACAGTTTCAGCACTTGCTCATTCTGGGGTCAAGAATAAGTTCACCTATGTTTCAAGTGCAGGAGGTGCCTTTCTGGAATGGATAGAAGGAAAAGATCTCCCAGGTATCAAGGCTCTTAGTCTTCAACAATCAACCTAATAAGAATCTTCCACTAATAAGGCTTTTGCAGAAGGGCAATTATTTTTATATATGCGTCTCGAAAGCTCTGTATCAAGGCGATCATAATAAGATAATGCTTTGCTCAAAGTTATGCACTCAACAACACGCTCTCCAGAACGAATAGGGTCTGTGAGAAGAAATGTTTTAATAAAATAGTCACGGTCGATTTGGTGGGCGCGGCATAACACTGCAAGACCATGTCCATATTGTTGAGATAACACATCAATCGCATCTTGTCCGCTGAGCCCCATAAAAACAGAAAACTTAGCAACAAAGCTCTTATAATTTTTTAGCTTCAACTCACTTTGCATCGTATCAAGCATCAGTTGCTTAATTTGGTTCTTTGGTCCGACTTGTACTTCAAATTTCGTTTGCTCTGAAAGAATTCGATCTTTTGAAGGCAAGTAAGGGTGAGAAACTTCAGTGTAATCTGGGTTTTCTAATTCTAGAACAATCTGATCTATCGTTTCATTGACTGTTTTTAACGTAGATTTTTTATAATTTGGAGATTTATCAAGATCATCAAAGAAATCATATCTTTCTTCAATAAGTAATTTAAGAGAGTCTCCTACACATTGATAAAGCTTTTTCACAAGAGCTTGCGGAACATCAGAACGCTCAAGAAACGGTTGAGCCACTTCATCTGAATGTTGAGCCACCTCAAATAAATTATTCAAAGCAATGTCAGAAAGTTTAATAAATTTATTTCCTGCCAATAGAGTATGTGTCTTTTCATCATCAAGAGAGGATAATTCATCAGCGACAATCTCTGGCAAATTTTGACGTGTTGCAATAACCTGCCAATAGCTAGGATCTTTTGTTTGCAAAATATACATTAAGTCAAGAGTTTCCAAGACAGGACTATGTTTCAAAACACTTTTAGCAATTTCTATCTCATCATATGCCAAGCTTAAAATAAGTCTTGAAGGGACGGAGTCCATTTTAGATATTTTTTGAGCTAGCGCTTCTCTAAGCGTTGTTTCCGCCTGTCGAAGGAGAGCCAAGAGGATGTCTGCGACAAGCTCTTTTTCTCTATCACTCACTGAAGACTCTAGGAGCTCTGATACCGTTTGAGTTAATAAATTCTGTGCTGAAGGGTTATCTTCCCCAGAGCGTTTATATAAACAATGCGTATCATACAACTTCACTAGAAGCGGCTTCATATGATTTGATTTTTCTAATAATCCAACATCCATTTTCGTCACCAATATATTTCAGCATTCCAACATTGGAATTACCTTTCAGTAAATACACAGCACACTCTTTTTGTTGTGAACAACCCCGCCAGAGGTCTTTTGAACGTCCCCTTCAGGGGATCTTTTTTTAATTGCCCATTCTCTCAGAATGAACATGAGCTCATTTAAGATGAAAAAGGTTACCATAACGTTAATATATGAAAATTATTATAGATTAATTTCAAGAAAGACACATTTTAAAGGAATTTTGCAAGACATCAAGGGGGATTTAAGTAATAAAAAAACTCTCCTTCATTAAAAAGAGAGTTTTATTCACATAGATAAAAGAATTCTATCAGCTATATTGAAGAGCTCTCTCTAGAGCAGTAACCTCCATTTGAGAAGCATCTGGCCATAAATTAATATTTTCTGCTGTATTTCTCCACGAAGATACGAGAGTAGTAGCGACAAGCTCTCGATCAAGCCCTTTGAATTGAGTCCTCTTATCACAAGGCCCTGTAGTTTCATTCAAATAAGACAGAAGAGACGCTTCTAGAATAACTGTAGCATGATGAAGAGATCCTTCTTCATTAAGATAAGAAGTTTTATTACCTTTACTCTGAAGAGGGGCAACATCACTTAATCGATCGGTAAGATCTCGTAACGTTTTATAATGTCCCTCGTTGCATAAGTCGGAAACAAAAGAGGCAAAGACCTGCGGACTCTGGTAATTCAAAACAATATTCTTTGCGATCTCGTCCATAGCTGTTGACTGGACAAGAGCTGGCAATGTTTCATCCGCTGCATATTGTGTCAAATATTTAAGTCCTGACAAAAAAGGTACTCTAAAATCACGGCACATACTTGTTGAAATTGCTTTTACAATACCCAATGACATCCCCAAGTCTCTTTGACTATCAGTCTCTATCTTCTCTTGTATTTCACACCATCTTCTATTTTAAATATTCTTTTTTAAACACCGCTTTAATAACATAATCGATTGTCATAGTCAATTATGTTTGGCCTTACAAAAAGCTTTGAGGATCAATATCTATTTGGATTTTAATATGAGATGGACATTTTACAGATTTCATCCAATCTAGAACTGTCTTTTGAACATGAGTGTCTTTGTCCGCATGAATCAGAAAGCGTGTTCGGTAAAATCCTCTAATCCTGTAGATAGGAGCAGGAACAGGGCCATATGTTTGCAATCTTCCTTCAGAGTATGGCGCTTTTTTTGCAAGCTCCCGAACAAAATCCTTCATCTTATCTTCATCTAAGCTTTTAACGATGATACCGACCAAACGACTATAAGGAGGCATATGTGCTTTTTGACGTTCCTCGGATTCAACTTCAAGAAAAAGTTCTCGATCTCCCGAAGCAAGAGCCTCAATAACACGGCTTTCAGGTTGATAGGATTGGAGATACACAGAACCATTATTTCCCTTCTCTCTCCCTGCCCGTCCTGCAACTTGATGAAGCAATTGGTAAGAACGTTCGGCCGCTCGTAAATCTCCTCCATGAAGACCTAAGTCAGCGTCAACAACGCCAACACAGGACAAATTGGGAAAATGATGACCTTTGGCTAAAATTTGAGTTCCAATGATAATGTCACATTTATAATGAATGATATCATCTAACGCCTGACAGAGTGTCTCATGATCTCGCGCCACATCACTCGACAGAGACATCAGGCGTGCATCTGGAAAGATTTGAGAAATCTCCTCATAGATACGTTCCACGCCTGGGCCACAGGGTGCCAAAGAGTCCATATCTTCACATTCTGGGCATTTCTCAGGAACAGGCAACATATACCCACAATGATGACAATGAAGCTTTGAATTCCGTTTATGTTCTACGAGCCACGCTGTACAACGTGGACACTCAAAACGATACCCACATGTACGACACAAAGTTAAAGGCGCATATCCCCGCCGATTTAAGAAAAGCAAGGCTTGTGTCTTATTCTCCAATGCTGTGCGCACAGCGTCAATCAGAACAGGAGAGAGAAAAGCCTGCCGTTCAGGTTTATCTTTCCTAAGATCAATAAGATGAATATCAGGAAGAGTGGCCCCCCCAAAACGAGAAGGTAAGACAAGATGTTGGTATCGCCCTTCATGAACATTATGAATGGTTTCAAGAGAAGGTGTCGCAGAGACAAGAACAATAGGGATTTTTTCTAAATGGGCGCGAACAACGGCCATATCACGCGCATGATAAATGACCCCCTCTTCCTGCTTATAAGATGAGTCATGCTCTTCATCCACAACAATAAGCCCCAAATCATGAAAGGGAAGAAATAAAGCAGAACGAGCCCCCACAACAACTTTACATTGCCCCATTGCAACACCACGCCATATGCTTCGGCGCTTTGCAGCGCTAACAGACGAGTGCCATAGAGCTGGTGCACATCCAAAACGAACGGTAAAACGTTCTATAAAAGCATTCGAGAGCGCTATTTCAGGCATAAGAATTAAAACTTGTTTATCCTGTCGAATAGCTTCCGCTACAGCTTCAAAGTAAACCTCTGTCTTCCCTGCACCTGTGACACCATCCAGTAAGAAAGGCGTAAATTTTTGGGTTTGCGTGGCCTTAACAAGCTTATCTCCCGCTTCTTTTTGTGCTTCAAACAACTCAACGGTATCATGACAGACGTTAGGATTTTGGCACGGCGGGGCATCATAAACTTCTATTTTTTTTAAAATCTTCTTATCGGCAAGAGTCTTTATAACTCCAGCAGTTACTCCAGATTGTTGTGCCAACTCAGAGGCGCGTCGAGCGACACCATCTTTAGCCACATCTAAAACCTGTTGCTGTTTAACAGATATATTTTCAGGGAGTTCTGAGTCAAAGACATAGGCAATCAAAGGTTTCTGAGTTTCAAAAGCACTCGGAACTGACAGTGTCATCTTTAAAACAGATCCCAAATCACTACATGTATAATGTGCCACCCAATCAATAAAATCACGATGAGATTGAGGTAAAGGGGGTAAGGTATAAATACTATAGAGAGGCTTAAGCTTTGACGATTTTAGATCGGAGCTCCCCTCACCCCATATCACTCCATAAGAACTTCTATTTCCCAAAGGCGCGAGAACATATTCTCCATCTTGCGCTTCAAATTCATCTGGAATGATATAATCATAGGGTTTGTTCACGGGAAAAGGAAGGAGGACTTTCTTTCGACGCGAAGGAGTTTTTTCAATATTGTCTTGAAAAAGATCTGACATTTGATAAGTGTTACCACATAGAATTTAAAAGCCAAAATAATAAGCCATAGAATAAGGATATCCCAATGAAATTTTTTGCTGACACTGCTGACCTAGATGCTATTCGAGACCTTGAAAGCACAGGCCTTATTGATGGTGTGACAACCAACCCTTCTATCATTGCAAAAAGTGGTGCCAATTTTTTAGAACGTATTGCTGAAATTTGTAAAATATGTGATGGGCCTGTGTCTGCAGAAGTTTCTGCAACAGATTATGCCACAATGGTCAAAGAAGCAGACAAACTTGCACAAATCGCAAAGAACGTAACAATTAAACTTCCTCTTACAGAGGATGGCTTAAAAGTTTGTAAAGGTCTTTCTCAAAATGGCACCATGACAAATGTTACATTGTGTTTCTCTGCTGGACAGGCTCTTCTTGCTGCCAAGGCTGGAGCAACATTCATTTCTCCCTTTATTGGACGCTTAGATGATGTTTCACACGATGGACTATCACTTATCGAAGATATTGTGGCCATCTATGATAATTATGATTTTAAAACTCAAGTCCTTGTCTCCTCTGTGCGTCACCCAATGCACATCATCGAAAGTGCAAAAATTGGTGCTGATGTGGCAACATGCCCTCCTGCCATCATTAAGAAATTGTACGATCATCCCCTGACAGACAAAAGCCTTGCCATTTTTGTTGAGGACTGGAAGAAAACAGGTCAAAGCATTTTATAAGCCTCCCTATAAAGTAATTCTCTTAGAATAAGCTATTATAGAAAATAATTGACAGCTTTACAGAACACGATTACAAATAGCCTTCAAAATAAAATATTGAAGGAATATTCCCATGCTAAATGCCACAAGCGTCGATTATACAGAGCTTTTTAATGCCCTTGCTCATTACAGTGAAAATCCTCAAGAGTATAAGACTGAGCCTCTGAAGTTAGGTACTCAGCTATCTCTTGCCTTCTCCCCTATAGTAGAAAGCTATCACCGCAATCAAAGGGAGTATGGAGAAGACATTGAAACAGCATTTTTAGCAATCATTGATGC
>JAJFGT010000152.1 GCA_021776015.1 Alphaproteobacteria bacterium | reverse complement strand
TTTCAATTAATCTGGGCCCCCACTCGGCAAGAAAAACGTAAGCCCCTGTACTACAATTCTCCGCAAAACCAATTTGGACATATCTATGGCCATTTCCATTCGTTAAACCTTTGGCACATTGATAACAGTTCTTGATATCCGAATGGCTTGTAAAGGAGCATGATACTGGAATCCATGATTTTTCTGGCGAATTTAGATCGCAACTATGACCATTATCAGAATTTAAATGAAAAGCTTTTGAACTATCATCAGGCGTTTTTATATCAGACATAAGTGAATTTAAAAAATCGGCATTTTGGTATGATTTACAAAGTTTTTGATCCGCTTTACCATATGCACGAATATCGTAGTCAGAGTTGTTCTGAAAACCAAATTGCCCGTAACCAGAACATTCTGTCACGTTTACAAGGTTTTCCTTTTCACAATCGCTTGGATATTTATAAATTTCTTCTGATCCGGTAAACATCGTTCCAATTCCGGATAACCCGAAAAAACCAAAAGTAAAAATAACGGCCAATAAACTATAACTCCCTTTCAATTCTCGTCTGAGCCACTTGCCAGTGATGTATTTATTTAGTTTCTTTGAAAGAATTATTCCTATGGCTATTGAGATAATTGCAAAAGCAGCCGTAGCAATCAAATTAAGTTCTACAGTGTATCCCCAGACTGCCTCATCAATTATTTTGTGTAATTGAAACATAAAATAAGCCACAGAACCCAAGATAAAGGATGTACCCAACACCATAAAAATCAGTGAGGCTAGAAATTTTATAATATTTTTTAGTACGGCTTTCATTTTTATTCCTCCTGCTTCAGACTTGCCATCAATACGGCTTCAATTTTCTCAAGATAATCTGTAAGTTCCTTTTCACCCTTACTGGTAATCTGATAGGTTGTAAGTGGTTTTCTTCCTACAAAAGTTTTATCTATTGTAATCAGTTGAGCGTCTTCCAGCTTACGAGCGTGGGTCGAAAAATTTCCTTTCGATAAATCTAGTTTTTTTAGCATCGAATTAAAGTCCAAAGGACCGTCTTCAGCAGCAAGCGTAGATATAATAGCAAGCCGAACTCGATCTGTTAAAACAGGATTGATTGATAATAAATCTCTAGGTTTCATTGGATACCCACACTATTATTTTTTGCATAGGACTCAAATTTTATGATTTCGTATAAACTTAAAACAGCTACTGCGATAAATACTGCGAGAGGAATCCAGAGCCAATAAATGCTCATAATGAAAAGTATCGCGGCCAGTGCAATGCAAGCTATCGCAATAGCAATGGACATTTGAACCTTAAAGATGAAGAAGCGTCCATTTGCTACCCAGTCTCCAAGAAATAAAAGCAATGCTGGGGCAATCCACTCAGGCTTTCCGGTGAAGACTAGAACCGAAAAGAAAGCATATTTTACCAAAACATCTGTACAAAATGACAAATTCTTAAAATAAATGAAATAGCGAGAAACATATTTGCTGAAATCATGCTGATTTTTTAAGGCTTGCTTATATAAAACATAATATGCACCAACGATAAAAAGCAGAAGAACTATTCCTATATTTATAACTCCCATACGTTGTAAAATAGGGTCACTTGCTGATTTTATAACATCAGTGGTTAAAAGATCGATAGAAGGTAGATCCATCAAAATGAAAATACTCGCAAAGAATAGGGCTATAAAATGTAGTATTTTGTGCGTAGAGCTAGAAGCTATGCTTATTTGATTTTGTTTTTCCTTATTGAGAATTATTTTTTTTAGAATCTCAAGATCAGAGAGCGCTCTTTGTGTTTCTTCCTTGTATGCCATAATAAAAATCCTTTCGCAAATCAGTTTGTAATATAAACCAGTTTACAAAAAATTTATTAACAATTCAATAATATTATACCTTATGAGATTGAATAATTTTTTTATAGGTTTCAATAAAAGACTACGTTACAACTTTTTTACTAAATAAAGTCTTATAAGACTGTCTTCCATGTTACGTAATCGGACTCATTAGGCATAGTTTTTTCCCTTATAAATATATTAAGAATTTTCTTGTATCAACTCTTTCAATTCGTTAGCTTCATAATCAGTTGGATGTGAGTTTATGTAACCAAAAAGAGCTATCGCGATTAAATATAAAAACAGAATACTCAGCAAAAAAACTCCGATAATTTTTTTAATACTAGCTTTCTTGTTGTTCCCTTTACTCATGCCACTTTCCTTTCAGCTTTTTCCTCACAGATTTTGATATTCTTTTACCTTTAGTTTAAAAAACTTATTAACAATTCAATAATATTATACCTCATGAGACTGAATGATTTTTTTGTAGGTTTCAACAAAAGACTGCGTTACAACTTTTTTACTGAATAAAGTCTCATAGGTTTGTCTTCCGTGTTGTATGAGCCTTGCGCGTAACTCTTTATCTTCACCTGCACGTCTCAGTTCTTGAGCAAGCCCTCCAACATCATCAATTTCACATAAAAGTCCATCTTTATAATGGGTCACATATTGTTTGGCACCCGCAGCTTTGGTTGCAACAAGAGGAACACCTGCAAACCAACTTTCTGCGATCACGGTTCCAAAAGCTTCTGACCGTGATGGTAAAACACATATATCAGCCACAGTCAAAAGAGCATGGCGATCATCTCGCCATCCCAGAAAACGGACACGATCTTCAATTTTTAATTCTTGAGCCATTTGCTGATATTTTTCAAAATCTGGGCCTGATCCTGCTAGAAGAGCATAATATCCATCAAGTTGCTTTAATGCTTTTAAAAGCGTATCAACACCTTTTTTCCAATGCATACGGGAGAGAAGAAGAACAAGGGGCACATCGTCTGGAATATCAAAATCAGCTCGTGTAACGGGGGGATCTTCTACAAGTGTTCCAAATGTGTGAAGAACGAAACAATTGTCGGGTTTACCCGTTTTTTCAACAAGATATCGACGAATATCTCGTGTTACACCTGCATAATACTGACAATTTTTATACCTCTTTAGATCATAATATGCCCCTAACCATCCAAGAGTAGGAATATCAAGATTAGCAGGAACAAAAGAAGAAGCTCGTCCCATCCATGAATGAATCAAATTAGGTTTAAATGTGTGAATACAGGATTTAATTTTACGCTTGGCAATGCCTGTATAACGCTCCCAATGATTATAATTTAAAATATCATAGGTAATGCCT
>JAJFGT010000151.1 GCA_021776015.1 Alphaproteobacteria bacterium | reverse complement strand
TCTGTTTTAAGAGGAGCCAATTTAAAAGGCGCCAAAATATATTATGCTTCATTTGTGAAAGCAGATTTAACCGGAGCAATCATTGATCTAAAAGCTCCAGTTATTATTAACAGAACAAAAGGAATAGAAATTCCAGTATCTAATACTTGCGATAGCCAGAGTATATTAACGGATACATTTTATATGCTCAATAATAGAGTTTTGTGAGAAGAAAGCCATCTATTTGCGCCAGTACCGTTGACTTTTGATTTATATACTTATATTTAGGTGTGTATTGAGGCATTCGTCTCAATGTTATTTATTTAATTTTTATCTCATGATTCTATGGATTATCAAGACGCAGAAAAAATTCTTGCAGATGTTATTGCTAAACTGCCGGCTAATACTTATGAGGCGGTCGTTGTGAGCCCCTATGAGTATTGGGGAAAAATTGAGAAGATTGTGGATGGAGATACAATTGATGTGTCTGTATCCGTAGGGTTCAATTTCTTCACCCATGCAAGAATTCGTCTTTTGGGCATTAATACGCCGGAAATTCACGGCATAAAACAAGATAGTGACGAATACAGACGTGGTCAGGAGGCCATGTCATTTGTATCTTCTTTATTGCACGTGGGTGATTGGGTCGAATTGAAAATTAAACATAATATCAAAGAAAAATACGGACGTTGGATAGGATTAATCTACGTTGACGGCAAATGTTTGAATAGCTTGCTGATACAGCAAGGATATTTCCAAGAGTATTGATCAATTTTAACTGAGGAACAAAAAGTATGGATATAGAAACGATCAGCTACAAAACAAATGAATTAACTACCTTTGATGGCGCGTTGCTGGAAAAATTGCATGATTCTGGATTTGTAAATGTAGAGTCTCTTGTTTATCGCTCTTATAATTACCTGTCATCACAATTACGTGATGTGCTGGAAGAAGAAGAACTCAATACGGTTTTGTATTCACTCACAACACATTTGACACTAATGCGTATCAGAGGTGTTAATGAAAGCCTAGCTAAAGCAATTGTTGATAATTACATGCCAATCACGTCTGTCCCCTATGCGAATGAAGAACATTTACAAAGTATATTGTCGGATGCGCAGGCAGACATAAGTCTTGAAGATACATTGAAGATACAAAGGAATGCTGCGATATTCTTGAAATCAGGAAAAATGGTGGTGAATTGTCTGGAGGCCTCTGGTAACAATTTAACAGATGTCGAATTATCTATTCCTTATCCTACAGAGGAAGATGCAAACAAATTTTATACGTTTTTCCCGAATGATGAGGGAGATATTTTTCTCGAAAATATAGAATACGGCATGCATGATGCCTATATTAAACATGACGGCAACACCTACAAAAAATCACTGACGATCTTACCAGAAAATATTTATCGTTATCGTTTTGAATTACACGACAGTATTCGTATTGAATTAGTAAATGAATTTCTAGATGGAGAAAGCACATTGATTCTGCCAGAAGTATCATATGTGATGACGCAGGATGAAATCCAAGACGGTGAAAGCTTCAAAATTTTTAGAATTAGCGATGATAAAGTATCATTGCTGGCGGATCATCGTATTCAGGACGGTTCTACATGGCTTATCCGTAATATTACGATAGCAAAAAGTAACTTTGATTTTGAATATGAACTCGGTGATCGTGTTATTGCTCAAGGCGATACGTGGATCAAGGAAAACGTAGAATAAAGGAATAAAGAAACATGTCAGATTATCAAGAAGGAACAGAGTGGACTGAAGGCGTTTCAGACCCAGCCAGCAGAGAAACAGATGGCGGCGATGAAGTTGATGTTTTTGTGTGGACGGTACATAGCTCTAAGCCGTGTAGTATTTGTTCTGGTCGTAACGGTGAGGAATTTGAACTTCCCGCATCTCCAACCTCCATCCCAAATAGAATTGCTGTGCAAGGTGTTTTTAGTCAGATGAAACACACTAACTGTAATTGTACGATGGAGTATCAGGGAAGGCGTACGAATGACGCTCTGACATTGTTACAACGTACAGAAGTGGGACAAAACACAGAGATAGAAGAAGTGAACACTGATGTGATCCTTCCACCAGGAGGATCACAATCTTATACGAATTCAGATACAAATTCTGATTCTCATACTTCAACAGATTCTAGTGGTGCCACGGTTTCCGGCGGTGTCAGTGGTACAACCGGTACGGTCACTGCATCTCATTCAGAAGGGGATACAGAAGGAAACTCAAGCACAGCATCTGAAACCGAAGTGCTAAAAAATGAGACAGATCACGAACAATATGTTTATGAACGCTGGAAAATCATTACCACAACATATGACGATGTTTACAAAGATGGCCATGAGGCTGAGCATACTTTTCAAAGTAAAAAAGTAGAGACAATATTTTTGGGACGAGTCAACCGGGATCAATAGTCTATCTTCTTCTGAAGTCGACGAAACTAAGACTTTAGGTATCGGCTTTGAAGATGATGTCCATATGGTTGCTGTTAGCTCGAAGAGGGGTGGCACAAAGCTCACTGGAAGTGTGCTCCATGAGTGTACCACGGAAGCCAGAACAATTTTTATAAAAATTATAGTAGCGCCTTAGCCAAAACTTGCGAGGGCTTTTTAATCAAAAATCTTTGATCAGAGGTAATAACACCAGATAAATTTTCGGGCAATTCCCCTATATGCTCAGGCATATGGGTATACAAATAACATTTAGTATCACCAGCCAAACTAAATTTTTGTGTTATGTATGTTATGGTTGCCTGTCCGCGCACGCTTTGCTCTGTTGACGAGAGAGCAGCACTTAACTCTCTATGAAGTTGTGTTTCCTCTTCGAGTCTATACGGATGAAAAATAGGCAAATGATCCTGTACAACAATCGCCTTTAGTTGTGTCAAGTCAGCAGAGCCTTTTTCATTTAACAAAGCAACAGCATCATACACGGTGTGACGTGTTTCAACGGCTACCCCAAATGTCTTCTGCAAAAAATCAGCAAACGCCCCTCCGTCACCAAGGTCATATTCAGAAACATTGATTACAAGCGATTTAGTCATTTTGTATCCTAAAAAATAGATTTTTTGAATTTTCATATAAGTACATATTTTGAAATTCTATGTCAAGGTTTTCTTGTTTCCTAAATACTATATTATAAGAAAAACATGCACAAATGCGGCCATGATCCGGCAACGGTAAAAATAAAACTACTCACTAAGGTAGCTAAGTCATTTTAAATAATTGGTTGCGGGGGTAGCAACAGAATTTGCACGCTAAGTAATTGTATATAAATACATTTTTACAGACCAAAATGTGCTGTGTACCTTAACCTGTACCCTAAAAATTATCCACAGGAAATCGGGAATTGAACTAATGGTATTACTCTACAATTAGCGTTCCATCAGCGATTAACGTAGTTAGATCAAACCCTGTATTGTTTTGAACTTGTGTTACAGCATTCCATCCACCGACACCATCTTGGTCGATGTTAATTCGAACATAAGATCCCCCATTCGTAATAGATACGAAATCAGAGATACTATCACCGTTTGCTGAACTAAAGTCGATTACGTCAGAGATATCAATCTTGTCACCTTCGGCAAGAGAGAAATCCATAATATAATCACGGCTTCCATCTATATCACCCAAGGCAAAGGCAAACGTATCCGCTCCACTATTACCATACAATGTATCGAGAGAAGTTCCTCCATAGAGAGTGTCATCCCCAGAGCCACCAAATAGAGTGTCTTTGTGCTCTTGGCCATAGAGAGTGTCATTGTCCTCATCACCAGACAGGAGATCTTCTCCTGTTCCTCCGTAAAGAATATCATCTTCTGTACGGCCATATAGAAAATCAGCACTATCACCACCGTAGAGAATATCCGCACCAGCATCTGCATAGAGATAGTCACTACCACCTTCTCCATATAGTGTGTCATTACCATCTCCGCCTTCAAGCACATCACGGTAGTTGCCCTCACCACCATAAATGATGTCGTCTCCAGCTTCCCCCCTAAGAGTATCTTTACTATACCCACCAAGAATTAAGTCGTTACCATCACCACCAAAGATGGTGTCTTCTCCACTATTGCCCTCCAAATGGTCAGCACCTGCTCCACCATAAAGCCAGTCATTGCCGGCATCTCCATAAAGTGTATCCGCACCATCATTCCCGAAAAGATCATCTATACCGTCTCCTCCGTAAAGCGTATCCGCACCATCACCACCAACAAGGCGATCATCCCCTGCTTCTCCATAAAGGATATCGTTTCCGGCTCCAATATATCCGCTGATACCACTATCGTCATCCCCATAGAGATTATCAGCTCCAACGCCACCATATAGGGTATCTGCTCCTTCTTGACCACGAAGCACATCAACACCATCATTTCCATTAAGTGCGTCATTTCCTGCTTCTCCGTAGAGGTAGTCATTCCCCAGACCGCCATGGAGGGTATCATTGTCATCTCCTCCATACAGATAGTCTTTGCCATCTCCTCCATCGAGAATATCAGCTCCAGATTCACCTCTTAGCGTATCGATCCCTAAGCCACCTATAAGTGTATCGTCACCAATACCACCCCATAGGTAATCATTACCGCTTTCTCCATGAAGTTCATCGTTTCCTGCTTCTCCATAGAGATAATCCTTATCCTCTCCACCAAAGATTGTGTCATTTCCTTCGTTTCCATGGAGATAGTCCGTTCCAGCAAAACCATAAATACGGTCTAAATCAGCACTCCCCCAGAGAATTTCTCCGCTTTCTGTTCCCCTGATAGAGGTAAACATAAAGTCTGAGTCCACAAGAAGGTTTTCGTCAACATTCTTCAATAAGATTGTCTTGTTTGCATTAATAGTTATGAGGGTATCTAAGCTAACCGCTTTAATCGTTAGATCGTTAATATGCCCAACAGATAACAGACCTGTTAGATTAATTTTATCAACACCAAGCTCAAAATCTTGAATGGTGTCATGGCCTGCACGATCGTTGTAGACAAGTACATCTTGACCAAAACCAGTAATTATAACATCATCACCCTGTCCACCCTCAAGAATGTTTACACCATCATCACCTATGATCGTATCAGCGAAATCAGAACCTATGACATTCTCAACATTGATCAGAACATATTGTTGTAAGTCAATATCAACAGTACTATCTAAAAGGTTAATTAAAACAGAGTCTAATACAAATTGGTAAGATATAGTATCTAGACCACCGCGCGCATCAATATTACGAGTTGAATTTGCTTTAATAGTAATTAGATCATCGAAATTACTGGCAAAGATATCCTCTACATCGTTAATTAATTCATCCCCATTTCCTTCAACTGTCCCATTCTGTAGGTGAATATTTAAACCCTGTGTAGCGGATACAAAGTTGATACTATCAATACCGCTTCCACCATCATAAATATCATCCCCGGCTTCTCCAAAGAGGATGTCATCCCCAGCTTCTCCAAACAATCTATCATTCCCTTGCCCACCATATAGCGTATCGTTTTGATCTCCACCATATAGGGAATCATTTTCAGTTCCTCCAAACAATCTATCATTCCCTTGCCCACCATATAGCGTATCGTTTTGCCATGTCCTGCTATACTGTCATTTCCATACCCACCGTAAAGAACGTCATCGTTCTCTAAACCATTTAGGGAGTCATTCCCCAGCCCTCCAACAAGAAGATCGTTACCTTTAACCCCTTTTAAAACATCATTTCCACTATCTCCAAACATTCTTTCATGACGAAGCTCAAGAGTATCTGAAGTAATAGGATTATCGTCACCTGCTCCACCATATACAATTGCTGAACCACTACCAGACAACCATAGCCTCCCATCATTATAGGGAGTACCATGTAAAATTTTAGAATCTGGATGCCATGGTTGGGTGTGATTCCAGATACCAGAAAAGTCATAACTTGTTTCCCTAGAAGATAGAGCACTGTCATTTATGTAATTATATTGTCCGACTAATGAATAGGGTGAGTCTGTTAAAACCATTTGATTTATCTCAGCACGAGAATTACCATTGTCACCCATAGTGTACCAACCAT
>JAJFGT010000016.1 GCA_021776015.1 Alphaproteobacteria bacterium | reverse complement strand
CCTGGAAAGGGAGATTGAATCATATGATTCTCCAAAAAGCAGGAGATGAGTTTGATACATATGTGTTGGAGCATGTTCTTCAGCCCAAAAGTGGAAGTGTCTATTGTCTCCCTGCTTTCAGAGCCCCTGTTGACCGTATTTTGCTTGGCATCTTACCAAAATGGCAAGATTCGCTTTTTGAAGAAGAAAAATTAGTGACGCGCTGTTATAAGAATCTTATGCTCTCTTGTGCTGATAATAAGATAGAATCTATAGCAATTCCTGCTTTAGGCGCGGGACAGAATACATTTCCTCAACGTAGAATTTCTCGTATTATTCTGAATATTTTTTTACAGAACATGCCTGAAACCCTTCAATCTCTTCAGATTATTTGTAAAGATGAATCCTCTTTTGATGTATATCAAGAACGATTATCTTTGTATGAGAGCGATGCCCTTACTACAGCAGGACAGATCTCCTAAAGACTTAGGAAATCCTCTGGTGATGAGAAAAAAAAACTGATACCATAAAGCACCTTGTCCTTTAACCTCATTGAGATTGACCTATGAAACATCTATTTTTACTTTCAGCATCCGCCCTTATATTGACAGCGTGTACGAGTTCAAACTGGCAGGGAGGTGGGTATGTGGGGCACGATAACACACCTATATCGAGCCCATCTAAAACCCATGGCTGGGATGCCTCTATTGAAGGACAGTCTTTGAATAAAATAGAGAGTCTGCAATCTGTTATTTCAGGCGTTTCAACTGATATAGCTGATAGCTTGGAGCTTAAATTAGTGCGCTCAACACCACTTTATATTGCTCCAAAGGAGAGAAGCGATGAGTTGACCTCTTTATTTGATCATGGTCTACGGTCAAAATTGGTAGAGCGTGGATACACGTTATCTTCAATAATAACACCAGAGACTTATAATTTGTCCTATACTCTTCAGCCGACAGATCAAAAGGATGCTCATCCTTCCGCCTATGACTTTATAATATGGGACATGGCTGGAGAAGAGCCTTTGATGTTAGAGAAACGGACACAAGAATTACCACCTATCCCTAAGAACTGATTCTAAATTCGTTCAGCGGAATCCTAAAATCTATTGAATGGATTATAATAATATAATTGACTTTACGATTCATGTTATGTATATTTTTGAATCTAAAAGATAACAATTCAAGGGATTTTGACAATGACAAATGACAATTTAGGGGCTGCCTTTCCTGAGGCTACTCTTTTCACGGCCAAACCGACGGATATAGTACTTGTTCATGATGATGGTACTGGAGTCACGTTCGCAGATGAATTGGAAAGAGAGCAACAAGATGCAGGGTCATATAAGTCCAGCCTCGCTTTCACATGTATTCATGGTGAAAATGATGGTGCAACATCCGCCGCTGCATTGAAAAGAGCTCGGCAAGAAGCAGAATCCAAGCATTCAGGTGCTAATGCAATGATTACTGCATGTGTAGAGTATAGTGATAATCGTAATAGTAATAAGGAGTTTATGTGTACACATGCCCCCTAGTAGATCATAAACGAATATGGGATAAAATATGGTGATATTCTTTATCACTCTAAGGGTAAAAAACGCCAAAGTATAAATAAGATTAAAAGACCCAACAGGCTAAAAATATATCCTATATATTCTTGGAAAAGGATGGTTCTTTTAACAGTGAGGCGATAGTCTCCTGCCGGCAATGTCATTTCGATTAAGCCTTGATGTGAAGATCTGATCTCAAGAGCTCTTGTTTCACCGCGCTCTTCGATCATTGCCACCCATCCTATATAATCATATTGTCTAAGCTCTACTGTTTGTGGGGCCTCAAGCTTCTGTATTTCAAATATAAAACTATCTGTCGTGCGTTTGACAAGAGACGAATTTTTAATATTAGGGCGAAAGTTACTTTCAAAATTTATATTGCGAGGATGATCTCCTTTGGCCGTTATAAATTCAGATGATGGGTAATCATGCTGCATTTTATATTGAATAATTTCTTGGATATGCTCGATATTTACAGCTCTTTCTCTATCAGGCATGTAATAGACATTAAGTCCTATGAAAATAATAATTGGAATGAGAAGCGCTAAGAATGATTTTTTATAAAATCCATTTCCTGTCTTTAACCAAACTCCTATCAAAAGAACAATTGCTATATCGAAGATGATTAACACTCTCCAAGGGAATTGGATAAATTTCATAAAGGGAAGAAGTTCCCAAATGAAAAGAGAAAGAGGACTGAGTAAAAAGACAGCCCCTGCCATAACAACCAAGAGAGGTGCAATAATCTGTTTTCTATCTCCTTCCTTACAATTGAGAGATAGGTAGAGAATTATCGTTATTGAAGCTATAATGTATAATGCATAAATGAAAGATATTAGGCCGTTTAAACAGATTCCTGATCCGTCTCCTGCAAAGAAAGGAAAGTTTTTGTAGTAAATGGCTTTCATCCATACATGGGTCTGTATCGTATCCATCAGGCTTAGTGCTGGAATGACATAAGGGCTCGCCAGTGCAAAACTACAGAGGACGCATGCTATAAATTTAAACGTATCCCGTAAATTGGGAAATCTTAGGATTTGAAGAACACATAAAAAACCAGAAATAATTATAGTGAGGGGAAGATGAGATAAGATAAGAGCTGTATAGCAGAGTATAAAAACAGGGAGTCTGTGGCGACTATTATGGAGAAGCCCTCCTTTTAATAAGAGAGAGGCACAAAGTGGTATCCATATATAGGTCGTTATTTCTGATAAAGCCCCTCGATCAAAGACATCTACAATTAAGTGATAGGGCAAAATCTCATAAATTATGGCACAGATAAAAGCAATTTTTTGACCAAATAGAGGTCTAAAGGCTATGTAGCAGGTGATCCCCGATAACCCTATGATCAATCCATAAGCAAGAAATATAAAGCTTTCTTGCCCTATAAATGAGAAGAGAAACCAAAAAGGTGCCAAAATGAAAAAAGGAAGAGCAGGATAGAAATAAAAAGAAGGAGCTCCTAACCCATCAAAATAGTCTGTTTGCCACCGAGGATAGAAAATTCCTTCAGAGAGAGCTTTTGAAAAATGCTCAATCCAGACAATATTAAAGTGAGAGCTATATTGTATAACGCCATAGCGACTTGCAAAGAGGCATACAAATATCCCAATCCCCATAAGAATAAAAAGTGGAGACAATATTTTAAGTATTTTTATTGTCCCAAACATTTCACTCTATCTTTAAGCGGCTTCGGTTTTCATCTCTTTGGGAAGATTGAGCTGAATATGGAGATCTTTAAGTTGTGCTGGTGTGATATCACCGGGAGCACTCATAAGTTGGTCTTCATATTGTCCATTCATCACAAAAGCATAGACTTCTCGTAAATTTGGTTCATCAGCAAGAAGCATGATCATACGATCTAGTCCAAAGGCACAACCTCCGTGCGGTGGTGCGCCATAACGCATGGCATTCAACATACCTCCAAATTCTTTTTCAAGAATATCTTGCCCATAACCAGCCAATCCAAAGGCTTTGGCCATGATCTCAGGTTTATGGTTTCGTATGGCGCCAGATGCCAGTTCAAATCCATTACAGACACAATCATATTGGTAGGCATAAATATCCAAAGGATCTTTAGTTTCCAAATCTTCTATTCCTCCTTGAGGCATAGAAAAGGGATTATGAGAGAAATCAATTTTTTGTGTAGTTTCATCAAATTCATACATAGGAAAATCGATGACCCAACAGAATTTATAAACATCTTTTTCACGATTTCCCATAGAATCGCAAATGGCATCACGGGCAAGCCCTGCCATTTTTTCAGCTTTATTTTTTTGATCACAGATAAAAAAGACAGCATCTCCTTCTTCAAGACCAGCAGTATCTTTCAGTTGTGCCTGTGCAGCTTCAGGCACAAATTTAGCAATAGGACCCTTGCCTTCTGATTCGGCAAAAAGAATATATCCAAGACCTGGCGCGCCTTCTGATTGAGCCCAGCTATTGAGTTTATCAAAGAAGGAACGAGGTTGATCTCCGACTTTCGGTGCACGGATGGCACGGACAACGCCTCCCTTAGAAATAACATTTTTGAAGGCTTTAAATTCTACATCATCTCGTGCAAAAACATCCGTTACATCGACAATTTCAAGAGGGTTACGAAGGTCAGGCTTATCAGAGCCATATCTTAACATCGCATCTTCATATCGGAGGTGAGGAAGCCATTCAATACGGCGCTTTGTGCCTGTGAAATCAGAAAATTCTTCAAACATACCTTCAATGACAGGCTGTATTGTTGAAAAAATATCGCTTTGTGTCACAAAAGACATTTCAACATCAAGTTGATAGAATTCAGCAAAACGATCTGCACGCCCATCTTCATCACGGAAGCAAGGGGCAATTTGGAAATATCGATCAAATCCTGACATCATCAAAAGTTGTTTAAACTGTTGGGGGGCTTGAGGAAGAGCATAAAATTTTCCTGGATGCAAGCGAGAGGGAACAAGATAATCTCGTGCACCTTCTGGACTGGAAGCTGTTAAGATAGGAGTTTGAAACTCTTGAAAGTTTTGTTCGATCATGCGGCGACGTATAGAGGCCGTAACGTTGTTTCTAAGACGAATTTTTTTGTGCATGTTTTCGCGGCGCAAATCAAGGTAACGATAACGGAGACGGATGTCTTCTCCTGCCCCATCATTTTCTGCAACTTGAAAGGGAATAATATCTGCCGCTGATTGAATGGTCGCTTCATCAATATAAACTTCAACATTTCCTGTTGGGAGTTTTGAGTTTGCTGTTTCTCCTGGGCGCATGCGCACCTGTCCAACGATAGTGAGAACAGATTCATTCCGCCAGTTTTCTACGATCTCCAATAAAGGTGACCCTTCATCGACAACACATTGAGTTACTCCATATGTATCACGAAGATCTATAAAGAGAACGCCTCCATGATC
>JAJFGT010000150.1 GCA_021776015.1 Alphaproteobacteria bacterium | reverse complement strand
CAAATGATTCCTATTGCGTTCAACAGCGACCTCTATCCAATGTTCAAGCATTTTTGCCATCAGCCCTAGTCCTCGTGTCTGTGGGTCGGTCATAACAGTTGTTAATGTTGTTAATTTTTCTGGGGAGGCAGGAAGATTCATATTAAGCATGTCAGCATCAGGGTTCTGTCCATGAGGGAGAAGAGCTACGGAATGAGCAACTAAGTCCCCACTCTCATTATGATGAACCCCTATAATGTGTTGATTATCTGCAAGGAGCATATCAGTCCAGTCTTGCTCAGATCTTACATGAACTAAGTCTTGATCTGGAGGCAGAGTTTCTAAAACTCTACCCTGTAAATTATAATGATGACAAATAGATCGCACACCCCCCACTCTAAATTGGGGAAACGCATCATGCTGTTCTTTTGCTAATAACATACACACACATCTCTATATAAATTCTCTATAAAATTTATTTTATAATAGTGCACCATTATACAAATAATCACCAGTATGTCAAGAAAAACACAATCCAAACCCAAGGATAACTTACTTAAAGAGTGACAATTTCCTTTTAAAAATAGTTTTAGTTTTTTATAAAGATGCTGTACCGCATCATGATGTGAATTGATTTATCATTGTAGAGAAATCATTAAGATATATCTGGAGAATAGAATTACATCCCCTAACATTAAAAAAATCTTTTTCTTTACGTAATTTTATGGTATAAATTGTGGATTTTTTAAATTATGACTATTGCAAAGATAAGGTTTTTCCGCCAAGATTGCATAGATTAAGATCGACTCTTATACAAAATATATAATCAAAGGATTATAAAAATGAGCCATAGAGATTTAGAGATTGATACCACAAGCTGTGTCCATGTCGATAGTGGCACACTAAGAAACGAGCAGCCTTATGATGTCGTGCATCTTAACTCTGCTCATATCCCCCCTATTTTAAAGCTCCAAGAGATTGTAGAAAGCTCCCTCCCAGATTCGCAAAAAACTTTTATTTTTCCAAAAACCCGCTCATTTTTTCAAACTCATTTTGAAAAGACAAATCCTGTCATAGGCGTTATTTCAAATGGTACATTAATAGCACAATCTATCATTCGTTATCCTACAGCAGAACGCCCTGACACAGGCATGGGTGAAATGAGACCCGTTGATACGCCTAATAAGGTCAGTGTTATTCAAGGCATGCTCGTTCATCCAGATGCTAGAGGACAAAAAATAGCACACACCATGACAAAATCATGGATTGATCTTGTAAAACAGGCAGATCGTACGCATCTTCTTGCCAAGGCAACGGCTGACAACTCATCAAGTTGGGCTGTTTTTTTAGACTCAGGCATGCATATTGTTAGCATGGAAGCTGATCCAAGAGACAAATCAGCTGTATACAACATGCATACAAACGTTGAACAGATCACCCATAACTTTAACCAATTAACGGGACTAGAAAGTCCTGATAAGATTATTCCCATGCAAGATATACATTCTATTGAATCTGCCCTTGGAGATGGACTTATTGGGCATGCTTGGGATAGAAATGGAGGTAAACCTCTTGTACATTTTAGCCATGGAGATAAATTTGCTTTACCTTCAACTGAACTACGAGCAGAAGAAAAATCTTCTCTAAACTTTTTCAAACTTGCCCGTGGCTAAAAAACATAAACACTCCATAATAGACAAAAGGATGTTATCAATATGAAACAGAGAATTCTTGAAATTAGTCAAGAGGCCACGGAATGGAGGCGTACACTTCACCGACACCCACAAACAGCCTACGAAGAACTTTTTGCAAGTGATTTTATTGCTCAAAAATTAGACGCGTGGAATATCCCCTATGAACGCAAGTGGGCAGGAACAGGCATTGTCGCCACTCTAACAGGGGAGAAAAACGAAAGCGGTCGCACCATTGGGATTCGGGCAGATATTGATGCCCTCGACATTAAAGAGTCTCCTAATAAACCATGGATCTCTGAAACAGAAGGCAAAATGCATGGATGTGGGCACGATGGTCATACAAGTATGCTACTCGCAACGGCTCAATATCTATCTGAAACTCGTAACTTTGATGGCACAGTCTATTTAATTTTCCAACCTGCAGAAGAAGGCGGAAATGATATAGATCATCGAGTCGGTGCAGAGCGTATGATTGATGAAGGGCTCTTTAAAAAATATAAAATGGATGCCGTCTTTGCTCTTCATAATTGGCCATGGCTTCCTAAAGGACAAATTGCCATGTGCCCTGGCCCTATTATGGCGAGTAGCGATCGTTTTACACTTACGATACAAGGTGTTGGCGGGCATGCAGCCATGCCTCACAAAACAAAAGACCCTATTGTTGCAGCAGCAAATGCTGTATTGAGTGTTCAAAATTTTGTGAGTCGAGAACTTGACCCACTAGGAACAGCCGTCATTAGTATTACAAACCTCAATGCTGGAACAGGCGCTTTTAATGTCATCCCAGACAAAGCTATTTTAGAGGGCTCTATTCGAACTCTTTACCCAGAGATTCGCGATAGAATTGAAAAAAGATTAGAAGAAATATTCAATGGGATTTCTCATATATACAATGTAGAGGTAAATTTTAAATATAACCGCATTGTTGACCCTACAATCAATAATGCTGAACAGGTCGCTCTCTGCGCCTCAGTTGCCGAAGAAATTCTAGGCTCAAGCAATGTAGATTCTAATGTTGCACCAGCAATGGCATCAGAAGATTTCGGAGCCATGCTACGAGAAGTCCCTGGATGTTATTTATGGTTGGGTCAAAACACAGGGGAAGATGATAAACCCTGTAATAATAGCCTTCATACCCCTCACTATGATTTCAACGATGATGTTATTCCTATTGGAACAGAATTTTGGATCAAGCTGGTTGAAAGATCTCTTAAACTATAATTATGTTTTATGATATCCTGAGTATTGCATTCCGCTTCTGTACTCACAAAAGGATTTAAGAGATGAAGACCCAAGACTATATTGATCGTGAGAAAACATATCTTGCCAATAATTATCACCCTCTCCCTGTTATTCTTAAAAAAGGGAAAGGATGCTGGGTTTGGGATATAGAAGGAAATAAATATCTCGACTTCTTAAGCGCCTATAGCGCTGTAAGTGCTGGACATTTAAATAAACGAATCCAAAAAGCTTTAATTCGACAACTTAAAACTCTTGGCGTCCCCTCTCGTGCCTTTCATACAGATCAACTTGGCGCCTTTGCAGAAAAACTATGTCTTCTGACTCAAATGGACAAGATGTGCCCCATGAACACGGGAGCAGAAGCTGTAGAAACAGCTATAAAAGCAGCACGACGTTGGGGATACAGATATAAAAACATCCCAAAGAACAAAGCAAAAATTCTTGTGTCTGCTGGTAATTTTCATGGACGGACAACCACTATCGTTGGGTTTTCCTCTGAAGATTTGTATCGGCAGGATTTTGGGCCATTTGATGGAGGATTTAAGAGCATTCCTTATGGAGACATTGACGCTTTGGAGCGTGCCATAACTCCAGATGTTTGTGCCTATATAACTGAACCTATGCAGGGGGAATCAGGTATTATTATTCCACCGAAGGGCTGGCTTAAGACAGTACAAGAAATTTGCAAAAAAAATAATGTATTACTCATCCTTGATGAAGTTCAAACAGGTATGGGACGCACAGGAAAAGACTTTGCTTTCCAACATGAAATTGACCGTCCAGATGGACTTATTTTAGGGAAAGCTCTTGGTGGCGGGGTCTATCCTGTCTCTGCTTTCTTGGCACATAACGAGCTTATGAGTGTGTTTGAACCAGGCTCTCATGGCTCAACTTTTGGAGGAAATCCAATTGCAGCCGCTATTGGGTTAAAATCTCTAGATATTTTAAAAGATGAAAAATTATCTGAACGGAGTGCAGAGCTAGGTAACTATTTAAAAAATGAAATCAAAGCAATAAACTCACCTTACATCACAGATATACGTGGAGCAGGCTTATGGATTGGAATTGATATTGATCCAAAGAAAACAACCGCTCGTGAAATCTGCAGCCAACTTCAGCATAAAGGGATTTTATGTAAGGAAACACATGAGGTTACAGTTCGTATTGCGCCACCTCTTACTATTTCAAAAAAAGAAATCGACTGGGCTTTAGAACAGTTAAAATCTATCTTGATTTAAGGGAGTGCCTTAGGAGCTCTTTTGAATGGCTTGAAAAACTTGAAAAGCCTGTTTCGTTTCTTCAACATCGTGAACACGAAAGATTTTCACACCTTTTTGAAACCCATATAAAGCAGACGCAATAGATCCGCCTAATCGTTTTTGAGGAGATACACTTCCAGAAATTTTCTCAATAAATCTTTTTCGTGAAACACCTAAGAGAAGCGGAACACCTAAACCATGAAAGATTTCTATGTTTTTAAGAAGGGTTAAATTATGTTCCAATGTTTTTCCAAACCCAATCCCTACATCAGCGCAGATAAGATCTTTAGAAATGCCTGCTTCCACACATATGCGGATTCTTTCACTTAAAAACTCAAAAACCTCTTGAATAACATCCTCATAGATAGGATTCTCTTGCATATCTTGAGGGGTGTTTTGCATATGCATCAAACACACAGGCAGTTTTTCTTCTGCTATAAATTTAAGTCCTGAACTATTATTTTGTAATGCATTAACATCATTAATAAAGCCTGCTCCTACTTTGACGGCAGATCGCATAACATCAGCATGACGTGTATCGATAGAAATAAGTGTATTCGTTTGTTTTGCAAGAGCCTCTATCACAGGAATAACACGATCAAGCTCTTCCTGGACAGAAACAGGTTCTGCATTGGGACGGGTAGACTCACCGCCAACATCTAAGATGCTGGCACCCTCTTCACTTAAACGTAATGCATGATCTATAGCTTTGTCTGTTTGTATAAAGTTACCTCCATCCGAGAAACTATCAGGCGTTACGTTTACAACTCCCATCATAATAGGATGTGATATATTTAATTTATCCTGAAACACGGTAACTCTCTCCTTTTGCAAGCGGTATAGTTTGCCTGAATATGAGAGGATACTCTTGTTCTATTTTGCTTAACAAGCTTAAAATAGCCTGTTGTGAAAAAGGATGAATCCAATCAGGCGCTATGTCTTGCAACGGCTTAAGAACAAAGGCTCTATTATGCATACGAGGATGAGGAATACATAAAGTGTTTTCTTCATCATTTATAATTTCGTTATGATAGGCTATAATATCCAAATCAAGAACACGAGGGGCATCTTTGTAAGTTCGGACACGTCCAAACTCTGTTTCAATTTCATTCAACAAAGATAAGAGTTCTTTCGGTTTTAGAGATGTTTCAACAATACTGACAGCATTTGCATACCATGGATTCTTATCATTTTTACCTTGAATTTCATTACAAGACATTACAGGAGCAGATAAATATGTTTGTGAAGACTTCAGAAGTTTTATTACACCTTTTTTTTCCAAGGCAATCTTAGCTATTTCTAATGTCTCTACGGGTGATCCATAATCACTCGGTAGATTTGCCCCAAGCCCAATCAATATCACAAGTGATCTCCCTAGAATCTATTATAAAACATAAAATTTAATTATTACATTCTTTGCTCACATGCAGCATTACTATATCCCATATAAATTCGTGAAATAAGGTAAAGAACTGGTGGGGCAATAGTTACAAACGCTACAGTTATAACCAAGCTAAAATTATCTTTTAAAGCCGTTTTATACGCAGTTGACATTCCTTCTTCA
>JAJFGT010000149.1 GCA_021776015.1 Alphaproteobacteria bacterium | reverse complement strand
TTAAAAGATTGTAATAACAAAAAATAATGCTTCATTTTCATCAAATTATTCCTCTGAAAGACAAAATTCAAGATCGGATTCTGGTAACAGTTATAGCCCTTATGGTGTGTTCTATTTTGGTTATTGAATCTTCTGCACTTTTCCTGAGTAATCTCAGTGCTCACTGGCATAATTCTGTAACTCATATTGCAACTGTAGAAGTTCCACATAATATCTCTCTAAAAACTCTTTCTGAATTAGAAAAAACATTTAAAAACAGTTCGTTCGTCGATGAATATAATCTTATAGATCAAGAAAATATTGAGCGTATTATTGCGCCTTGGATCAATCATGATTTTTTAGAAAATGAAGATATTTCTCTACCCACCCTGTTCACTCTTTCTTTGAAATCAGCAAGTGCTATTGAAAGAGATAAGCTTAAATTTTCCCTCAAAGCTTTGGATAAAAATATTAAACTGGAAACACATCAAAATTGGCTTAGTGGGGCATTTAAAAGAGCAAAGACACTTAAAATATTAGCATGGGTGATTGGTCTTTGTTTATCTTTTACACTTATTGTTTCTCTTTCAATCCTTGTGAGAACACGTATTTTACTCAATACGGATACAATAAATCTTCTCCATGTATCGGGAGCGAGTGATGATTATGTTGTAAAACAGTTTCTCGTTTATATTTCCTCTATTGCATTGAAAGGTGTCCTTATAGGAAGTTTTCTTGCTGGAATTTTATTTTTATTGCTGACGCAATCGGCCTCATCAGAGACTGAGTCTATTTTTACCTTTAATACAATGACACTAACTGACAAATTAACCCTATATACGACACCTATTATAATTCTCTTTTTTATGTTGTTGACCACATCATTAACTGTTTCTCGTATTTTAAAAAATACAATTTGAAGGTTTTATTTTTAGAAAAACAAGATGTACAAAAAACTTTTTTATATACTGATTTATCCTCTTTTTATCCTTTCAGGTTTGTACTCTCTTGGATTTGTTCTTTTTACTCTCCATGCTTTAAAACCCATTCAAGCAGAAAAAACAAATACTGAACTTGCCATTGTTCTGACTGGAGGAGAAAATCGTATTAAAGATGCTGTAGATCTTCTTAAAGATGAATATATAAATCATGTCTTTATTAGTGGTGTTGGAAAAGGAGTCACTCTGAAAGATATATTTCCGCATACCTACCAAGATATAGAGTGTTGTGTTTCTTTGGGATATCTCGCACAAGATACCTTTGGTAATGCTATGGAATCTTATAGTTGGCTAGAAAAACAAAAAGAGGATGTATCATCTTTCTATCTTGTGACCTCCTCCTATCATATCCCTCGTGCATATCAAATTTTTAAACATCATCCAAAGGCACAGAACTATAATATTTATCTTTATCCTACTCCCATGGAACGCCTTTCTCCTGATCATCGGGAGTTTTGGAATTTGATGTTTGAAGAATATAATAAACTTCTCTATACGTGGGGAAATATCCAGCTGAAAAGATCGTCTAGTCTATGAAAAATGTAATCCGCTCTTTGCTGTTTAATGCTATTTATTATCCAACAACGGCACTTTTATGCTTTGTTTATCTTCCGATGGTTTTACTCCCACATGATCTTTATATCAAATCTTTGACTCTTTATTTTCGTTATGTTGCTTTTTTAGAAAAATATATTTTAGGACTGACATATGAAATTATAGGAGAAGAACATCTTCCTAAAAGCGGAGCCTATATTGTTGCGGCAAAACATGAATCTTCATATGAGACATTAAAGTTGTATCTTATTTTCAATAATCCTGCGGTTATTTTGAAAAGAGAGCTTTTTAATATTCCTCTATGGGGCTGGCTGGCTAAGAAGGCTGGACATATTGGTATAGATCGTTCGAATAGACAGACGGCTATAGAGTCTATCAATGACGGTGCTCAGCGTGTGGCATCTGAAGGGCGCCCTATTATTATTTTTCCCCAAGGAACACGCGTAAAGATTGGGGAATCTCGTCCTTATAAAAAAGGTGTTGCCCGAATGGCAGCAGCAGCAAACTTGCCCGTCATTCCTTTAGCACTTAATAGCGGTGCTTTTTGGGCTAGGAATGCGTTTTGGAAACAATCTGGAGTTGTAACCTTTAAATTTCTTCCCCCTCTTTCTGCAGAAACACCTGTTGACGCGTTAATGAAAACTCTTGAGAATGATCTGGAGAAAGAAAGCATAGAGCTAGTTGCAAATGCTAAAATAGAAGAGAGAAGTAGAATGAAACGGTTTCTTGAATATATTTTATTATTTATAATTATTCTCTCTGTTGTCTATACGGGAGGATGGTTTTGGATTGCCTCTTTTTCAAATAAAGAGATTACGAGACTGAATACAACAAAGGAAATTGTATTCTCCCCTGCTCTTCCAAAAGTTTCAGGTTTTCCACTTGGGCATAAAATAGATTATACAGGAACAATTTCAACGGATGCCGTTTCAATGTCTGTTAAGAAAATGAAGATTGAGATGAAAGTTCGATCTGATCAGCTTAAAGCTAATTTTTTATTTCCTAATGGTTTTCAACTTTTAGATCGATATACGCATAAAGGGCATAAATTTGAATCATCTTATCTCAAATTATCGACTCCTTTCCCTCTCCCTAAGGGAACGTCTACTGATTCATTAAAGGAATGGCAAGAAAATAAAGGAACGCTCTATGTTTCCTCGCTTCTTTTACAAAAAGAAAAGACAAAAGTTACAGGTTCGGGTTTGTTATCTTTGACTCAAGATCTTCAGCCAAAAGGAAAGCTTAATCTCTCTATTTTTGGCTACCAAGCCCTTCTTTATGATTTGAGCGATGCAGGACATTTTTCTCAAAAGGAAATGGAGCTTGCAGGAAATCTTTT
>JAJFGT010000148.1 GCA_021776015.1 Alphaproteobacteria bacterium | reverse complement strand
CATAGATTCGTTATAACCCTTCCATAAGTCCTCGGACAAATGTAGATGTCCCTGTCAGACGGTGGCGTTTCATTCGCTCTGCATCTAAAATAGTTTGAGCTTTAATGACAGAGGTTTCAATATCTTTGTTAATGATGACATAGTTATATTCTGAGTAATGAGATATTTCACTCGCGGCTTTTGTCATACGGGCAAAAATTTGATCTTCTGTTTCTTTTGTTTCTTTTGCTCGATTTCGTAAACGTTTTTCCAATTCTTCATGGCTAGGAGGGAGAATAAAAACGGTCACGAGATCATTGGGGGCTAATTCTGAAAGTTGTTGTGTCCCTTGCCAATCAATATCAAAAATAACATCTTTGCCTTGAGAAAGGGAATCTTCAACAGGTTGACGTGGTGTCCCATAATAATTATCAAAAACTTTTGCATATTCTAGGATTTCTTCATTTTCAATCATTTTATTAAAGGTCGGGATATCAACGAAATAGTAGTCCTGTCCGTGGACTTCTCCTTCTCGTTGAGGGCGTGTGGTCATTGATATGGAGACGGTCAAAGATTTATTTTGTTTGATAAGTTGGCGTGCAATTGTTGTTTTTCCTGCTCCGGAAGGAGAGGATAAAACATACATTAAGCCCCGTCGTTTTAAGTTTGAGATATCCATTTGAGTCGTTCACTATTCCTTATTATTTTTTCTATATTAGTATGTCTTGAGTCTAAAAAACAAGATAAGATATTTAAAATGTACAAATCAAAACAAACACTTCTTATTACAGGCGCTTCAAGTGGGATAGGAGAAGCCCTCGCATTACATTATGCTATAGAAAATTATCACTTAATTTTGATAGGACGAAACAATGATCGTCTTAAGAATGTTGCGGAGCGCTGTGAAACTAAAGGAGCGACTTGTGAGTTCAAAGTGATAGATGTGTGTGATCGTGAAGGATTAAGATTTTGGCTTGAAGAAATGATCCAAAAAACACCTATAGATCTTTTGATTGCCAATGCTGGAATCTCTGGGGGAACAGCAGGGTTAACAGATTCTGAGTTGATAGCACAAACACGTCAAATTTATGATGTTAATATTGGAGGCGTTTTAAATACCTTAGAGCCTGTTCTTAAGGGTATGATGGGACGACGATCAGGACAAATCGCTCTAATGAGCTCTATGGCTTCTTATGCGCCATGGCCAGGAGCTCCTGCCTATTCTAGTTCGAAAGCAGCTATACGGTTTCTAGGGCATAGTCTTCGAGGTACATTGAGGCCCTATGGGATAAAAGTAAGTGTTATCTGTCCTGGCTTTATTGAAAGTCGTATTACGGCTCAAAATACTTTTCCTATGCCATTTTTTAGGAAGGCTCCATATGCAGCTCAAAAAATTGCTAAGGGATTAGAAAAAAACAAGATGACAATTGCTTTTCCTATGCCCTTATTTATGGTCTCTGTTTTTATGAGTCTTTTACCGTCTCGAATTTTACTTTATATCAATTCAAAAATGCCCAAGAAAACATCTTTATAGCAAAGAGACTTATGAATGATTATAAAATATAAACATATATAGATACTATGCGGCTTTTCGTCCCATTTGTAGGAACTTTGTATGACGAGATTGAACCTGTTGTTCAGGTGACATTTGAAGAATTTCTTGTAGAGCTTCATTTATTTTTGTTTGTACGCGTCGTATAGCTTTTTCTTTTTGACGGTGTGCGCCTCCAAGAGGTTCTTTAACAATAGAATCAATAAGCCCATTTTGGAGCATGTCATCAGCGGTTAGTTTAAGAGCCCCTGCTGCATCCTTTGAGTAATCAGCACTTCTCCAAAGAATAGAGGCGCATCCTTCTGGAGAAATAACAGAGTATATAGAATGTTCCAGCATAATAATTTTATTAGCTGTCGCAATCGCTATGGCTCCTCCTGAGCCACCTTCGCCGATGATCGTTGAAATAATAGGAACTTTTAGATTTAGAGAGACTTCAATAGATTTAGCAATAGCTTCTGATTGACCTCTTTCTTCTGCACCAAGACCTGGATAGGCACCTGCTGTATCAACAAGTGTAATAACAGGAATCTTGAATTGTTCAGCCATCTTCATAAGACGCTGTGTCTTGCGATATCCTTCTGGACGTGCCATTCCGAAGTTATGCTTAATGCGTTCCTCTGTATTGCTTCCTTTTTCTTGCCCCATAACGACAACACTCTGACCATTAAAGCGTCCTAATCCTCCAATAAGAGCATGATCTTCTCCAAAGAGACGATCTCCTGCAAGAGGTGTAAAATCTTCAATCATATTTTCAATATAATCTTTAAAGTGTGGACGGTTTGGGTGACGTGCGACGGTGACTTTTTGTGAAGGGGTTAGCTTCGAATATATTTGTTGGATCAGACGTTGTGCTTTTGTCTCCATGCGTCCAACTTCTTCTGCAATATTCAGGGTATCGTCACCACTGGCATTACGGAGTTCAGAAATTTTATTTTCAAGTTCAAGAATAGGCTTTTCAAAGTCCAACATATGGAAGGCTTTCTATGCAATTAAAGTTTACTCATGTATCTTATAGCATTGCGTATTTATAAAATGAATAGAAAAACAAAAAAACGAGCACATTATAGTCTGTACTCGTTTTTTTATTATATTCTTTTATAGTGTTAACTGTTAAGCGGCACTCTTTTGACCTAGAGGATGTTTTTCTTCAACAGTTTTCTTTTTCTCAGGCTCTAAGATATGTGTATAGACCTGTGTCGTCGTTACATCGGCATGTCCTAACATCTTCTGTACAGAGCGTATATCTGCTCCATTTTGAAGAAGGTGGGTTGCGAAAGCATGACGCAAAATATGAGGGCTAATAATACCTGCCTCAAATCCAGCACGGTCTGACAAATCTTTTAAGAGTTGAGCAAAACGTTGGCGTGTCAAATGACCGCTATCTGATGTTTGAGAAGGGAAAAGCCATTTTGAAAGCGGGCTATTGGCCGTGTTCTCAAGAGAGGCTTCTCTAACTTCAAGATATGAGATTAAAGCTTTTTGAGCAGAACGAGTCATAGGAACAACGCGCTCATGGCCACCTTTTCCTTCAATAGTAAGAGATTGATTATCTTCTCCAATAGCGGACATAGGAAGGCCAACAAGCTCAGAAACACGAAGTCCTGTTCCATACAGCATTTCCATTAAGCAAACCATGCGTTGTGCGCTTGATTTTTTTCCTTCTGCCGCAGTCTTAATCAGATGTGCTACATCTTTTTCAGATACTGTCTTTGGAAGGACACGCTCTTGTTTTGGAGAATCAATTGTTGATGTTGGGTCATCTATTCTTACATTTTCAGAAATAACAAATCTGTAAAATTGACGAAGGGCAGATAAACGACGAGCAATTGTGCGAGCCGTAATATTTCCTTTTTTAGAACCTTTAACGTGGATACGTTTACTAAGTTCTTTCACGTAAGCCTTGATATCGTCTGTTGTGGCTGATTCAATATCGACATTTTTATCTTTTAGAAAGAGACTCACATCAGCAAGATCACGCCAATAAGCTTGACGCGTATTAAGCGCTGCGTTCTTTTCTGTTAGTAACATTTCAATAAATGAATCAACCCATTTTGATAGGTCTGGTTTTGCCATCGGCGGGCGTCCTGGTCTTGCCATTGCTGGTCTCCTTGTTTTTTATTGTTTATGATTCTAATGTCTAAACATTAAAACCCCACGTTTATGATTGGTTATAGAGGCCTCAAATTTCTCTTTAGAAGTTTTTGATTTGAGTTAAGTTTCATGAAGCCAATCACACTTAAGCAGATAGATGTATTACATAACCTTAGTTCTTTGTCAAGAGTTTATCTTTTCATAATGTAAAAAATATTATGTGTTAGCTAGTCAGTGTCTTACGACTATTTTTCTTGTTTAAGAGATCTAAGTTATATACGTTTCGGAAATGTATCATATTAACATGTTGAGTTAAACAACTATTTTTCTTTTTCTTTTGGTTTCTTAGAATAGATAGTTGTTGTGCCTCATTATTATTAGATAGCAGAGTATCTGTGTAGCTGGAAAGCTTTAAATTCCATAAGGTGAGGGCTTTGTATGCGTCTTGCAGGCTTCGATCAATATTTGGAGAGGAGGAGAGAGCGGACGTCCTTTTTTTGTGACAATACCATAGCGTAAATTGGGAATAAAATGTCGGAGAGAGCGGATACCTATTTTTGTATCCCGCTCTGGATTGTAGCAAAGGTCAGATACAATGGTAAATGCATTACTATGAGCTATAAATTCTTTTTGAGATTCCCAGTCTCCATTTTCAAGAACGGCGTAAGATGGAATATTGTATCGAGAGATCAATTCTTCAAAGAAGGGAACAGTTACAAAGTCTCCAGAGCAACGAATAATTTCATAATTTATGATATCCTCTAGTTTAAAAGTGTCATTGGTTATAAGAGGATGATTTTGTCTTGCGATCAGGATAGATTCTTTTTCTGCAATGAAGTGAAAGTCAAATTCATGAGGAATAGCATCAATGGCTCCAATAAAAGCCTGTATCTTGTCATTAGATAATAGTTCATAACCATCTTCTCTGTTTTGAGATGTAATAGAGACCTCAAGTTTTGGAAAAGATTTTTTACAATGTTCGATCAAGGATGGTAAAAAATATTGCATACTGACTTGATTGGCGGCAAGGGTAAGATATTCAGATTGACGTGCTATTAGGCGTTTACTAAAGCGATCTGGAAGAGTGTCGATCTCCTCTATGTGTAATAAAACAGTTTTGTAAAGCTGTTCCCCTTCTTGAGTAATCAACAATTTTGGACCTTTGCGTTTAAAGAGTGTTACTTCTAGATTTCGTTCTAGGGATTTAATTTGCATGGAAACAGCAGATTGCTGAAGTCCCATTTTCTCCGCTGCCCCTGAAACAGACCCAGATTGTACAGTATAGCAAAACCCTCGAAGCTGTTGGAGGCGGTTGCTTTTATAATAAAAATTTGTGTCCTCAGTCATATTATCATTCTAATTGATATTAAATATAAATACTATCAATTTGATTAATATATAACATTATGTTTAATATTTTTTAAATATAGTTATGATAAGTAGGGTAAAAAAATTATGAATCCATCTGCAACATTTTCTCCATCTGTAAAAATAGCGGAAATGAGAGCACAAAATATTAATGTTATTGATTTGAGTGTAGGAAATCCTTCTCTGTCTCCGCCTGTGCATATTACAAATGCTTTCATTCAAGCTGTTTGTGAGGGACATACTGGATATAGCTTTCCAGAAGCAGGCCTTTTGTCCCTGCGGCAGAAAATTGCGGAAACCTATAATCGGCAAGGACATAAAGTGGATGCTGACAGAAATGTATTTGTAACACCAGGGTGCAAAGCAGGTCTTTCTTCTACTATACGGGCATTAACAGAAACTGGAGATACAGTTGTATGTTCGGCACCTTATTGGCCTTCATATCCTGAAATGGTAGAAAATGCCCATGCTGTATTTAAATCTATACAAATCTCTCAGAAACAAAATTTTCAAATAACTCCGGAACAGCTCGATAGAGTGATCGATAAAAATACAAAAATAGTGATTTTTACATCTCCTCATAACCCCACGGGCGCTGTTTTAAAACCTGAGCAAATAATTGCTTATAAAAAAGTTTTAAATCTACATAAAAATCAACATGTTACGATATTGGCAGATGAGATTTATAAAGATATTATTTTTGATGGTGTACAGCACACAAGCTTTTTGGGAAGAGAGGTAGAAGATCGTATTGTTATCTCAGGGAGCATCTCAAAATCTTGTGTTATAAATGGATTGCGTATTGGTTATCTTATTGGAACAGAAAAAACGCTTAGAAAAATATATCCCATTTTAAGTAATAATTATGGAGGGGTCTGCAATCCCAGTCAATATGCCTATAAAGCGGCGCTGGATAATATTGGAGAGACTACAGATTTTATCTCTTGTTTTAAAAATGCGTGTCAACAATCCAGAGATATTTCAATGACACAATTGAATGAAATATTTGATACAGAATGTCTGAAACCAGAGGGCACTTTTTATATTTTTCCTTCATGTCAGAATGTGATGGGTAAGGTCACACCAGAGGGAAAAATGATTCAAAATGACCTTGATTATGTTGCGTATCTTTTGGATAAAGCGCATGTTGCTGTGGTTGCTGGATCTAAATTTGGAAAACCAGATCATTTTCGTATGCAGTTTGCTGTTCCAAAAGAGACGCTTAAAGAAGGTTTGAATCGTATTAAAGAAGCAACCCATTGTTTGCGAGTCATTTAATCTTAATATTTGAAGATTGATATGAATTATTTTTATAGCCATTTTTGAGAAGAATTGTATAGTCTGTGGACGGATAAAAAGATGAGTCTTGAATCCTAAACCCATAACTAACTGTAGAGACTATTATGACACAACAAGAGACACGAGCTTTAAATCAGTGTGAGCCATTGCTTTGGGAAAAGGAGCAAGCCGATGCTTCAGGAACAGATTGGGAAACGCCTTCGAATTTTAAAAACAGAACAGGTGTTCCAGAGCGTAAAACTATAGGGCTTCCTCAAGTTAAAGAGCCCGATGTCATGCGACATTTTGTACGATTGTCCTCTTGGAATTACTCCATTGATAGTGGTTTTTTCCCGTTAGGATCATGTACTATGAAACATAATCCTCGCCTAAATGAAAAGTTAGCACGATTGGCAGGCTTTGCTCATCTTCATCCTCTCCAGCCTCAAGAAACAGCTCAAGGGGCATTGGGTTTGATGTATGAACTCCAAGATTGGATTAGTGAACTAACAGGGCTTTCTGGTGTGTGTCTAACACCTGCTGCTGGAGCTCATGGAGAGCTTGCGGGTATTATGACGATTCGCCGCGCACATGAACTGAAGGGACAAACTCAGCGTCATATTATTCTTGTGCCTGATAGTGCTCATGGTACAAATCCTGCCACAGCTGTGATGTGTGGATATAAAACGCGTATTATTGATACAAAGGGAACGGGGCGTGTCAGTCTTGAAGCCTTCCAAAAAGCGCTGACTCAAACCTCTGATGAGGGTTTAGATGTTGCAGGGATGATGGTTACGAATCCTAATACATGTGGATTATTTGAAACAGAAATATCACAAATTGTAGAAAATCTTCATAAGGCAGGCGGATATTTTTATTGTGATGGCGCCAATTTTAATGCGCTGGTAGGGAAGGTTCGTCCTGCTGATTTTGGTGTAGATATTATGCATCTTAATCTTCATAAGACATTTTCAACTCCCCATGGTGGTGGAGGTCCTGGCGCAGGGCCTATTTGTGTAGTAGAGCATTTAAAACCCTACATTCCTCGTCCTCTTGTTATCAAAGAAGGAGAGACCTACCGTCTTGAAGCAGAAGGCGAGAGAGAAACTTCTCTTGGACAGTTAAAGGGGT